>NZ_JBEYZD010000043.1:0-76135 GCF_040645895.1 Streptomyces olindensis
CGGGCCGCCCCCGGTGGGCCGGCCCGCGCGACGTGGGTGGGTCCGGTCAGGCGAGCTTGGCCGTCAGCGTGATGGGCGTGGCCTTGAGGGCCTGGCTGACCGGGCAGCCGACCTTGGCCTCCTCGGCGGCGGCCAGGAAGGCCTCCTCGTCCATGCCGGGGACGGTGCCCTCGACCGTGAGGTGGATGCCGGTGATGCCCTCACCGGGCTGGAAGGTGACGTCGGCGGAGGTCACCAGCTTGGTCGGCGGGGTGCCGGCCTTGTCGAGGATGTTGGAGAAGGCCATCGAGAAGCAGCTGGAGTGGGCTGCGGCGATCAGCTCCTCCGGGCTGGTCTTCCCGCCGGGCTCCTCGGTGCGGGCCGCCCAGCTGACCGGCTGCTCGCTGAGGATGCCGGAGGAGTCGAAGGTGACGACACCGTTGCCCTTGAAGAGGTTGCCTTCCCAGACGGTGTGTGCGGAGCGCGTGGCTGCCATGACGCATCCTTTCGAAAAATGTCCGGCTGTATGTGTCTTCAGTGGTCCAAGGGGCCCGTTGCCGGGTCCTTGTCCCCATCCGATCACACTACGGCTCAACTCACGCGGAAGACCGGGCCCCTGGCGGTGAACGGCAGCCGCGCTCCGGCCGGGATCAGGTAGGCGTGCTCGCGCCGCACGCGCAGGGTGTCGCACCAGCCGTCGGTGATGACCAGGACGGGCGCGCCCGGCGGGAAGTCGTCGGCGCGGTGCAGCAGGTCGATCCCGGGTTGCAGGACGGTGCCGCCGCGCCCGTGCACCCGCACCCGTCCGGCGATCTCCGTCACCGGCAGATAGCCCGCGTCGTGCGGCGCGGCGTCGCAGAACACGACCCGGGCGGCCGGTACGTCACGGGCCTCCGCGTAGGAGGCGATCGCGCCCAGCGCCTTGCCGAGCAGGTCGCGGCCCATCGAGCCGGAGGTGTCCAGGACCACGCCGAAGGTGCAGCGGGCGACCTCCTCGGGCGGGAAGTACCGCCCGGCGCGCGGGATGTCGGGCGTGGCCGCCTGGCGCCGCGCGGGGCGGGCGTAGGACCGGACGGGCTCGGGGCGGGGCACGAACTCGTCGAACCAGCGCGCCAGGCGTGCGTCCCAGGGCAGCGGCGGGTGGCTCAGCGCGCGGATCTCCTCGACCAGGCCGCCGGGCAGGAAGCCGCGCTCCTGCCGCTGGTGCAGGTCGAGGCCCTGGGCGAGGCCGCGGCGGTAGAACGCGTCGAGGTCGACGTAGTCGCGGGGTGAGCCGAGCGGGCCGCCGAGGATGTCGCCCACGCCCTTGCCGCGCAGGGTGGCCAGGCGGCGCTTGCGGCGCAGGTCGCCGGCGATGCGGTCGTAGACCTCCTCCGCGGAGAGCCCGGCGAGTCCCGGGTCGTACAGCAGCCCCTCGGGCATGGTGCCGACCTCCATCTCGGTCAGCCAGCCGTTGATCACGTAGTCGCAGGCGACGTTGAACAGGTAGGGGTCGCGGGTGCCGCAGCGGTCGCCGTGGCGCAGGGCGGCGTGCAGCATCTCGTGGGCGAGGACGAACCGCCACTCCTCGTCCTCGAAACCGCGCAGGGGGTTGATGTAGATCTCGCCCGCCTCGGCGTCGACCGCCGCGATCGCGATGCCGTGGGCACGGGCGAGTTCGGCGTCGGCGACCAGCTTGATGCCGGCCGCGATGCCGCCGAGCAGCGGGTAGGAGGAGATGAACCAGCTCAGCGCCCGCTGCCAGGGGCGCGGCCGGGGGACCTCGCCGTCCAGGCTGTCGCGGCGGCCGCCGGCCATGTCCATCGCGGCGGACACCGTCCGGGTCAGGGCGGTGGCGAAGGCCAGCTGCCAGTCGGGCGGCCGGGACCAGCCCGTCCACGGCACCAGCACCTGGTCGGGCTCGTCGCCCGCCGTGCCGCAGCGCTCGTAGACCGGGGGCAGTCCGTCGCGCCGCCAGCGGGCGGCGAGCTGCTCCTCGTCGCCGTCCGGGTAGGCGGCGGGCAGGTGCTCGGGGGTCTCGCCGACGGTGAAGCCGAGCAGGAAGCGGTTGACGACGACGCAGCGCGCGGCGAGGTCGAAGCGGTCGGGCTGGACGCGCTCCCCCTTGGCCGCGGGGACGTGCCCGAAGCCGAGGTGGAGGACGGCGTGGGCGAGCGCCCAGGCCCAGGCGGCGGGCTCGGCGAGCCGGTCGGGCTGCGCGTGCAGGTCGCCGTCGGAGTCGACGGCGACGAGCCCGTCGCGGGGCGCGAAGCGGCATTCCTCCCCGCGGCAGACGTCGAACTCCACGGCCGCGAGAGCCGGGTTGGTCTTCATCAGGCGCATGCCCTCGGCGAACGCCTCCCCCGCGAGGTCCCGCTTCTTCTTGCGCCGGTCCTTGCCGGGGCCACGGCTCACCGCCGCGCCTCCACCAGCCGGGGCATGTCGCGCGCCGCCTCGACGAGGAACCAGGAGGGCAGCACGGGGTTGCCGTCGGTGTCGGAGGCGATGACGGTCTGGGCGACCTCGACGGAGATCTCGGCGAGCTGCACCAGCAGCGACTTGGCGCGGTAGGCGGTCTGCCGGCCGTTGGCCGACATGTGCTCCTTGCTGACGGGCAGTTCCTTGACCAGACGGCCGCGGAAGGAGTCGGCGAGGTAGTAGAGCAGGTCGCGGTCCTCCGGGCGGTTGGGCCAGCGCGCGTCGCCCTTGATGATGGCCTCGATGCCGTACCGGCTGCGCACGACCTTGACGTAGCCGCAGAACGCCTGGGCGTGCGCGGGCGTCAGCGTGCCGTGCGCGAGCACCCGCAGCGTCTCCTCGTCGAGGTCGCGGCCGAAGGAGTGCAGGGCGTCGGAGAGCATGTGCCAGGAGCGGGGCGTGGAGAACGGCTCCTCCGTCTTGGGCGGCTTGGACCACAGGTGGTCGGGCCGGTCGGTGAGGTGGTCCGCGATCCAGGGGTGGATGCCGTTGCTCCCGGCCCAGGTCAGCCAGTCCTTGGCGGAGGCCTCCAGGTGCACGTGGGTGAGCCGGTTGACCAGCGCCGAGGCGATGGGCCGCGCGAGCGCGTTGTCGGTGGCGCGGTTGCCTGCGCCGATGACGATGGAGCCCTTGGGCAGCTCGTAGGCGCCGATCCGGCGGTCCAGGATCAGCGAGTAGAACGCCTTCTGCACGTCGGGCGTGGCGGCGTTGAGCTCGTCGAGGAAGAGGCAGTAGGGCTCGTCGCGGGCGATCGCCTCGGGCGGGCAGAACACCGAGCGGCCGTCGCGGATCTGCGGGACGCCCATCAGGTCCTCGGCGGCGAGCTGGGTGCCCAGCAGGCTCACGCACGGCAGGCCCAGCGACTCGGCGAAGTTCCGCACCAGGGAGGACTTCCCGATGCCGGGGGCGCCCCAGACGAAGACCGGCCGCACGGTGGCGAGGCCGAGCAGCAGGTCGGGGAGGCGGGCGGGCGTGACGGTGACGGCTGCCTGCAAGGCAGGGGCTCCTTGGGAGGTGGGAAGGGGACGAGCCCCACCAGTGTGTGAGGACGGCCGCGCGAACGCAGCCGAATTTCGGGGCGGCGCGCTCCTCGCCCGGGAACGCGGCCGCATGTCAGGCGGCGCGCTCCTCGCTCGGCTCCAGCGGCACCTGCGGTCCGTTCGACTCGCGCAGCCAGCGGCCGAGGACGTGGTGGACGTGCTCGGCGCCGATGAGTTCCGCCCCGTCCTCCACCGGCGCGGACAGCACGAGCGGCGACAGCAGGAACGGTTTGCTCTGGGCCCCGCCGAGGCCGCCGTGCGAGCCGATCTGCTCCTCGAAGGCGAGGACTTCGCCGTCGGCCGGGTCGTGGAAGGAGTTCACCATGATGTCGGCGGTGTGCGGGAAGGTGTGCGTACGGCGTACCGCTTCGACGGCGCCCGGGCCGAACGGGGCAAGCGGGCCGGGGTCTTCGTCGAGGCCGGCCAGCGGGATCTCCGCCCCGTACGCGCCGAGGACGACACCGCCGTGCCGGTCGCTGCGGACCAGCAGGAAGCCGATGCCGGGGTGGTTGGCGAGGGTCGGCAGCAGCGCGGGGTGGCGGGCGTCGATCTCCTCCTTGCTCATCCGGTGCGTGACGTCCGGGAAGGAGACCAGGCCGAGGTTGCCGGAGGCCAGCACGATCGGTTCCGAGCGGCGCGCGGGGCGGTGCCGCTCGTCGCCCTCCTCGACCGGGATGCGCAGGGCGGCGCGCACGGCCGTGCGGGCCTCCGCGCCGCTGCGGGTGCGCTCCGCGCGGCGCGGCACGGGCAGTCCGCAGCCGGCCCGCACCAGGTCGCCGAGGGTGAGGCCGTAGCGGGAGCGGAACGTCTCGCCGGGGCTCTGGCCGTGGTCGGACAGCACGACGATCCGGTACGGGCGCGGGGCGTGCTCGGCGACGTTCTCGATCAGCGCGAGGGAGCGGTCGAGGCGTTCGAGGACCTTCTGCGCGTCGCGGCTCGCCGGGCCGGAGTGGTGGGCGACCTCGTCGTAGGCCACCAGGTCGGCGTAGACGGCGGTGCGGCCGGCGAGCATGTCGCCCATCACGGCGGCCACCACGACGTCCCGCTCGACGACGGTCGCGAAGGCGCGGATGAACGGGTAGAGGCCGCCGCGGGAGACGCGCGGGCGCTGCTTGCGCAGTCTCGCCCGGGTGGACTGGCCGATCTCCCGGCCCACCTCGGCGATGAAGGACAGCGCCGTGCGCACGGCGTTGGCCGGGTCGGAGAAATAGGCGAAGTAGCCCGCCCGGGAGCGGTTCTCGCGGCTGCGGCGGCGGGTGGCGATCGACAGCACGAGGGCCTGCTGCTCGGCGCCGCCGCTGAACAGGTTGCCGCGGGAGGCGCCGTCGACGCTGAGCAGACCGTCGTGCCCCGCGTATCCGACGGCACGCCGCTGGAGTTCGGCGGCGCTGGTCGGGCGGTTGCAGACGACGACCTCGCGGGTGTCCTTCTCGTACCAGCGGAACGCGGGGACGTCGTGGTTGCTGCCGTGCAGGATGCCGAGCTGACTGGCGCCGGTCTGGCTGGACCAGTCGGTGCGCCAGGGGGTGAGGCGGTGGGTGGGGCGGCCGCCGGGGCCCGGGTCGAGCCAGCGGGCGACGGTGGGCATCAGGCCCTTGCCGACAGCGTCCAGCAGGGTGTCGTGGCCGACGCCGTCGAGTTGCAGGAAGACCGTGCCGGGGCCGGACGGGCAGGGCGGTGTGGACCGGCGGCGGCGGTCGGAGAGGCGGTACAGCCGGCGGCGGTAGGCGTCGTCGTCGCGCACGGCGAGGGCGGCGCCGGTCGCCGACGCGACGGCCGACATCACGGCGGCGACCACCACGGCGGTCTCCGGGGCGGCGGCGCCGCGCTCGGCGGGGTTCAGGCGCAGGGCGAGCGTGAGCAGCGCGCCGTTGAGGAAGAACACCAGCAGCCCGAGCACGAGCGCCGGGACGAGGAGCAGGAGCCGCACCAGCAGCGGCCACACCAGGGCCGACAGCAGGCCGAAGGCGCCGGCGCCGAAGGCCGCCGTGACGGCGATGTCGGTCGCGCTGTCGCCGTCGGCCGACCGGAGCCGGAAGTCCGGGAGGATCCCGGCGAGCACGAGCATGGTGACGGTGGAGACCGCCCACACGGCGACGCTCCGCCCCACCTGACTGGCAACCCGCCGCCACCGCACGTCCAGCCACCTCACGTCCCGGCCCGTCCCGACCGCGGGCCCTCACCCACAGTGTCTCAACGCCCCGGCGGTGCCTTTCCGTGCCTCGAGTGTCCTTCGAGCCGGAGTCGCCCCGCTCAGCGGCCGTCGTAGCCCGCCGTCGGCATCGAGAGCCTGCGGTGCACGCACGCCTTCATCGCCGCGTCGTACGCCGGCTCCGCGTGCCCCACCGTCTCGACCCGTACCCCGCGTCGCGCGCACTCCGCGGTGAACTGCTCGACGGACGCGAGCGCGCTCTCCAGTACCCGCCGGCTGGGTGCCACGAACAGGTCGAGGCCGGGGCGGACGCCGTCCCACAGCGCGCCGTGGTCGGGGCGCAGCCCCCGCACCAGCAACTCCCGGCTGACCACGTAGCCCCGCTCGGCGGCCCAGCGGGCGCACATCGCGTGCTGGCTGCGGGAGTCGACCAGGAACGGATCGTCGTCCAGCTCCTCCAGCGGCGTCAGACTCGCGATCGCCGTGACCCGGACCGGCACCATGGCGTCCCCCCTCACCTCCGGTTTCGCCGCCGACCCTACTCCTGCACGTAGGCTTCGGGGAGTCGCGCGAAGGAGGCAAAGAAGTGCCGGTGGAGATCACCTGGTGGGGTCACGCCACTTGCACGGTCGAGGACTCGAACGTACGCGTACTCACCGACCCCTTGTTCGCGCGCCGGCTCGCGCACCTGCGCCGCCGGCGCGGGGACCTGCCGCCGTCCGGCGCCCGGCAGGCGGACGTGGCGCTGGTCTCCCATCTGCACGCCGACCACCTGCACGTGCCCTCGCTGATGGGGCTCGCGCCGGGCACGCGCCTGCTCGTGCCCCGGGGCGCACGCCGAGCCGTGCCCGGTCTGCGCCGGCTCGCGCATCTGCGGGTGAGCGAGGTGGCGCCCGGGGACGAGACACCGGTCGGCGACGTCGTCGTACGGGCGGTGCCGGCGCGGCACGACGGGCGGCGGCTGCCGCTCGGGCCGCACCGCTCCCCCGCTCTCGGCTACGTCATCGACGGTGAGGCGCGGACGTACTTCGCCGGGGACACCGGGCTGTTCGACGAGATGGCCAAGGAGGTCGGGCCGGTCGAGGTGGCGCTGCTGCCGGTGGGCGGCTGGGGGCCGTACCTGGGCGAGGGGCACCTGGACGCGGGCCGGGCGGCGGAGGCGCTGGCGCGGCTGGCGCCGAGCAGTGCGGTGCCGGTGCACTACGGCACGTACTGGCCGATCGGGATGGACGCCGTGCGCCCCCATGAGTTCCATGCGCCGGGGGATGAGTTCGTACGGCTGGCGGCCCGGCGTGCGCCGGGCGTGGCGGTGCACCGGCTGGGGCACGGGGAGAGTGTGCGCCTGGAGGTCGCGCGGTGACCTGGTCCGCGCCCCTGGCGCAGGCCGGCGTGCCCCTGCTGGCGGCGTCGGCCGTCACCCCGGCGTCCGTGGTGCCGGAGTCCACGCAGCAGGCGATCGGGTATCCGACGCTCTTTCTGCTCGTGCTCCTCGGGGCGTTGGTGCCGGTCATCCCGACCGGGGCGCTGGTGAGTTCGGCGGCGGTGGTCGCGTTCCACCAGACGGCGCCGTTCTCGCTGGCGATGGTGTTCGTGACGGCGTCGCTGGCGGCGTTCCTGGGCGATGCGGCGCTGTACTGGCTGGGGCGGCGCGGGCTGAAGTCGAGGAACGGGTCGCGGTGGCTGGAGGCGATCCGGGCGCGGGCGCCGGAGGACCGGCTGGCGCAGGCGCAGGGGAAACTGGCCGCGCACGGGGTCGCCGTGCTGGTGCTGTCCCGGCTGGTGCCGGCCGGGCGCATTCCGGTGATGCTGGCCTGTCTGCTGGCGAAGTGGCCCATGCGGCGGTTCGCCCGGGGGAACTTCCCGGCCTGTCTGGCCTGGGCCGTGACGTACCAGCTGATCGGGATCCTCGGGGGGTCGTTGTTCGACGAGCCGTGGGAGGGTGTGGTGGCGGCGATCGCGCTGACCCTGGTGATCAGCGCGGTGCCGGGGGTGGTGCGCCGCGTGCGCAGTTCGCCGCGCTCCTAGCACGCTCCTAGCTGGTTTCCAGCACCCTGGAAGCGCCCACCGGCATGTCCCAGAGGTTCTCCCGGGGCAGGCCCGTCTTCTCCCAGGCCGCTCGGACCCGGGTGAGGGGTTCGAGGACGGGTTCGGCGGAGAGGACGAACGTCGCCCAGTGCATGGGGGCCATGCGGGCCGCTCCCAGGTCCTGGGCGGCCCGGACCGCTTCCTCCGGGTCGCAGTGGACGTCCCTGAGCCACCAGCGGGGGTCGTAGGCGCCGATGGGGAGGAGGGCGAGGTCGATGCCGGGGTAGCGGCGGCCGATGCGGGAGAACCAGTGGCCGTAGCCCGTGTCGCCCGCGAAGTATACGCGTCGGCCGTCCCGGTCGGTGAGGACCCAGCCGCCCCAGAGGCTGTGGCAGGTGTCGGTGAGGGTGCGCTTGGACCAGTGGTGGGACGGGACGAAGTCGAAGCGGACGCCGTCCAGTTCGGCCGCCTCCCACCAGTCGAGCTCCGTCACGCGCGTGAAGCGGCGGCGGTGGAACCAGCCGGCGAGGCCGGCCGGCACGAACACCGGGGTGTCGCGCGGGAGGCGGCGCAGGGTGGGGGCGTCCAGGTGGTCGTAGTGGTTGTGGCTGATGACGACGGCGTCGACGCGGGGCAGGTCCTCCCAGGGGACGCCCACGGGGGTGATCCGGGCCGGGGTGCCGAGGATGCGGCGGGACCAGACCGGGTCGGTGAGGACGGTCAGTCCGCCGATCCGCAGGATCCAACTGGCGTGTCCCGCCCAGGTGACGGCGACCGTGCGGGCGTCGACGCGGGGCAGGGGGGCCGGGGCGTAGGGCAGCAGGGGGATGTCGGCGAGGCCCTCCGGGCCGGGTCTCACGGCGCCCTCGCGGGCGAAGCGGGCCATGGCCTTGAGGCCGGGGAGCGGGGCGGTCAGCCGGTCGTGGAAGGTGCGCGGCCACACTCTCCGCTCGGCCAGCGGCCGGGGTTCGGCCAGGGGCGGGTACGGGGGCGCGAGGGGGGACGGGAGGGCGGGGCCGTCGGCTTCCCGGGTGGTCGTGCTCGTGGTCGACTCGGACTGCTGCGTCATCGAGGAGGCTCCCATCGCTGAGCTTCGTCGCGGAGATCGTCGAAGACCGACTTCAGGTGGATCAACGCGCGGTGCACGTGCGGCAGTTCCAACGGCGTGGGTGAGGTGAGGCATTCCGCGCGTTCCGTGTCGGAGCCGGCCACCAGCGCGCCGGTGGAGAGCCGCACGCGCGGGGCTTCGAGGTCGTCGCCGAAGCGGTGGCCGCCCGGCGCGGGCATGCCGAGCCGGGCGGAGAGGAAGTCCTCCAGTTCCTGTGCGTCGCCGACGCCGTGCGCGCTCAGCGCGGGGCGCAGCGGGGAGAGGTCGACGTACAGATGGCGGCCGGCCCGGGGCGGCCGGGCGAGGGCGCCCGCGCCGACCACGGTGGCGTGCGCCTCGGCCGCCAAGCGCGCGTGCAGGCGCACGGCGGCGGCCACGCGCGCGGCCACCGGCTCCGGTTCCGCCAGCGCGTGGCCCGCCGCCGCGGCGACGGGGGCGGCGACCCGGGCGTCGAGGGCGGTGAGGACGTCGAGCACGCGCGCGTGGAGGCCGTCGGCGTCCTCGCCGGCCGGGAAGCGGGCCACGGCGGCGGGCCAGCCGGGCGGGAGCAGGGCACCGGCCAGGTCGGTGACGACGGTGACCCGGTCGGGCAGCATCTCGGCGGGGCTGAGCAGCACGGTGTCGTGCGGGTCGTGCAGGGTGTCGCGCCAGGTCTCGTCGCTGACCAGGTGCAGGCCCTCCCCTTGGGCGGCCTCGACGGTCTCGTGCAGCAGCTCCGGCGGGGCGACGGTCGCGGTGGGGTCGTCGGCGACGGACAGCACGAGCAGGCGCGGGTCGCCGCCCTCGGCGCGGACCCGGCGCACCGTCTCCAGCAGGGCGTACGGGTCCGGGACGCCGCCGCTCTCCGGCGGGGTCGGCACATGGAAGGAAGGGCGTCCCAGCAGGCGCGCGTACGGCGCCCACCAGGCGGCGCAGGGTCGCGGGACGAGGACGTCGCCGCCGAGGGCGGCGGTCAGCGCGAGCAGCAGGGCGGGCGCGCCGGGGCCGGCGGCCACGCGGCCGGGGTCGCAGTGCAGGCCGCGCCGGTCCCAGTAGCCGCAGGCGGCCTCCCGCAGGGCCGGGCCGCCGCCGACCGGCTCGTGGTCGCCGCGGGAGGCCGCGGCGGCGAGCACCGCGGACAGCTCCGGCAGCACCGGCAGCCCGTCCTCGGGGAGCGGCGGCCCGAAGCGGACGGGGCCGTGGCCTACCGGGTCCGTCCGCCGCATCCGTACCTCCGCAGTGCCTGGTGCCGCCGTGTCCTGTCGCCTTCGGCGCGTCCGCCGTCCGCTGCCCGGTGCTCCGTACGGTGCGACTCGTGCCCTAGGCCACTGAGTACCCAGGGTGCCGCCGCCCCATGGGCACCCGGCCGGGTCGTGACGGTCACAGCATGAGTGGGCCGGGCCGGGGAAGCGGGGGGCGTGCGGGGCGCCGGTGCGCGCCGGGGTCAGCGGTGCATGTCGGTCTCGCGGTTGCGCAGCCGGTGCACGGCGGCGCCGAACGCGCCCGCGATCAGCACCCCGCCCGCGACCAGGGCGGGCACGGAGTCGGTGAAGGCACCGCCGTCACCGGCCCGTACCCCGCGCCGGACGACCGCCGCACCGCAGTCGGTGTGGTGCGGTCCGGGGTGCTGCGGGTCGCTGTGGTGCTGGTCGGGGCGCTGCGGGTCGTGGTGGTGCGGGTCGTGGTGGTGCTCGCCGTGGTGCGGGGGCTCGGGGCAGGGGTGGTGCGGGGGCTTGTGGGTGGGCCGGTGGGACGGCTTGTGGGGACCGGAACCGTGGGCCACGGTGAACGTCGCGCTCCACTCCTTGCCCTCCCCGCCGGGCGCGGCCGGGCAGGTCCCGTCCACGGTCCACGCGGAGTCCTCGCCCCCGGCGTCGGGATCGCCCTCGAAGTTCTCGGCGGAGGCGATCCTGGCCGTGCCGCGGTAGGCCGGGCCGGACACCTCGTCGTCGTTGCCGGTGACCCGGCGCAGCGGGACGGTCCCCTCGTCGAAGGCCTGCGAGGTGGCGTCGATGGTGTCCGGGGGCGGTCCGCCGGTCGGGTCGCAGCTGACCGAGACGGTGAGCGTGCCCCCGGGCTCGACGGTGGCGGGAGCGACCTCGGCGGCGGGTTCGGCGAGGACGGCCGGTGCGGAGCCCGCCAGGGCGGCCCCGGTGAGGACGGCGACGGACAGGGCGTGGAGGGTGCGGCGCATGGAGGGGACTCCTTCGGGCGACGGCAGAATGCCCCTCTGCCATGACAGCCAGCCCGGTACGGCGCCGCGCGCGGCCAAGACCCATTTGCGGGACAGTGCCACACGACCGGGTGAATCGGAGCGACCCAGGAGCGCGGGGAACTGCGCGACCAGCCACGGACGACCCGCACCCGCACCATCGCGGGAACCCCTACGGCGCTACGCCACGTCCCGCATGACCTGCTCCCGCACCCGCCCGCAGCACCGGCTGATCAGCCGGGACACGTGCATCTGGGAGATCCCCAGCTCCTCGGCGATCCGGCTCTGCGTCATGTCGGAGAAGAACCGCATGTACAGGATCGCCCGCTCCCGCTCCGGCAGCGCCGCCAGCCGCGACTTCACGGCCTCCCGGTCCACCACCGTGTCCAGCGCCGGGTCCACCGACCCCAGCGCGTCGCTCAGCGAGTACCCGTCGTCGCTGCCGGGCAGCTCCGCGTCCAGGGACAGCGCCGTGAAGCTCTCCAGCGCCTCCAGGCCCACCTGGACGTCCTCCTCGCTCATCTTGGCGTGCGCGGCGATCTCGGCCACCGTCGGCCTGCGGCCCGAGATGGTCTGGGACAGGTCCTGGGAGGCGAAGCGCACGCGGTTGCGCAGGTCCTGGACGCGGCGGGGTACGTGCAGGGTCCACATGTGGTCGCGGAAGTGCCGCTTGATCTCGCCGGTGATGGTCGGCACGGCGTAGCTCTCGAACGCGTTGCCGCGCGCCGGATCGTACCGGTCGACGGCCTTGACCAGGCCGAGGGCCGCGACCTGCCGCAGGTCCTCGAAGCTCTCGCCGCGGCTGCGGAAGCGTCCGGCGAGGCGGTCCGCCATGGGCAGCCAGGCCTCGACGATCTCGTCGCGCAGCGCGTCACGCTCCGGGCCGGCGGGCATCGAGGTGAGCCTGCGGAAGGCCTCGGCAGTGTCGGGGGCGTCGTCGTGCGGGTGCTGCTTCGCGCTGGTTCGGGTCGGCATGATGCGTCGCAATTCCCTTGAGGGTGCTCTGTGTTGGACAGTCACCGTGGGAGAGCGTCGACGGTGCGGACCAGGGGCGCCGGTGACGGCGCGCTGCGCCACTCCCACGGGCGTGCCTCCTGTCCGAAGCACTGAGGTGCGCCTGCCCCCGGCCCCCGCCCGCAAACCCGGCGAGGTTTTCCGCCGTGGCGCAGGGTGACTCGTACTGCTGGCTCTGTCCCCATACGTCCGGGAGGTCGTACATGAGCACCAAGGTCGCCGACCACGTCCTGCAGAGGCTGCGCGAGTGGGGGGTGGAGCAGGTCTTCGGCTATCCGGGCGACGGGATCAACGGGCTGCTCGCCGCATGGGGCCGGGCCGAGAACGAGCCACGTTTCGTGCAGTCGCGCCACGAGGAGATGTCCGCGTTCCAGGCGGTCGGTTACGCCAAGTTCAGCGGCCGTCTCGGGGTGTGCGCCGCGACGTCGGGGCCGGGCGCGATCCACCTGCTGAACGGCCTGTACGACGCCAAGCTGGACCACGTCCCGGTGCTGGCGATCGTCGGCCAGACGCACCGCACCGCGATGGGCGGCTCCTACCAGCAGGAGGTGGACCTGCACACGCTGTACAAGGACGTCGCCTCCGATTTCGTGGAGACGGTGACGGTGCCGGAGCAGCTGCCGAACGTGCTGGACCGGGCGATCCGCACCGCCTACGCCCGCCGCTGCCCGACCGCGGTCATCATCCCGGGCGACGTGCAGGAGCTGGACTACTCGCCGCCGACGCACGAGTTCAAGATGGTCCCCTCCAGCCTGGACCGCAGTTCGTGGACGGCGGTTCCGTCCGACGACGCGGTGCGGCGGGCCGCGGAGATCCTCAACTCCGGTGACAAGGTGGCGATCCTGGTCGGCCAGGGCGCGGCCGGGGCGCGGGCCGAGGTGGAGCGGATCGCCGAGCTGCTCGGCGCGGGCGTCGCCAAGGCGCTGCTCGGCAAGGACGTCCTCAGCGACGAACTGCCCTACGTCACCGGCTCGATCGGCCTGCTGGGCACCCGCCCGTCGTACGAGCTGATGCGGGACTGCGACACGCTGCTGACCATCGGGTCGTCGTTCCCCTACACCCAGTTCCTGCCGGAGTTCGGCAAGGCGCGGGGCGTGCAGATCGACATCGACCCGCACATGGTCGGGATGCGCTACCCGTACGAGGTGAACCTGGTCGGTGACGCGAAGGCCACCCTGGAGCGGCTGATCCCGCTGATCGAGGAGGGCCGCGGGCGTGAGTGGTACGACACGGTGTGCGACAACGTGACGCGCTGGCACGGGGTCATGGAGCGCCGGGCCGGGCTCGACGCCCATCCGATCAACCCGGAGTACGTGGCCCGCGCCCTGGACCCGCTGCTGCCGGACAACGCGATCGTCACGTCCGACTCGGGTTCGACGGCCAACTGGTACGCGCGGCACCTGACGATGCGGCCGGGCATGCGCGGCTCGCTGTCGGGCACGCTGGCGACGATGGGCTGCGGGGTGCCGTACGTGATCGGCGCGAAGTTCGCGCACCCGGACCGGCCGGCGATCGCGCTGGTCGGGGACGGGGCCATGCAGATGAACGGCATGGCGGAACTGATCACGGCGGCGAAGTACCGCCATCAGTGGGAGGACCCGCGGCTGGTGATCGCCGTGTGGAACAACCACGACCTGAACCAGGTGACGTGGGAGATGCGGGCCATGGAGGGCGCGCCGTCGTTCCTGCCCTCGCAGGAGCTTCCGGACGTGCAGTACGCCGCGTTCGCGCGTTCCCTGGGGCTGACCGGCATCCGGGTGGAGAAGCCGGAGGACGTCGAGCCGGCCTGGCGTGCGGCGCTGGAGGCGGACGGTCCCGCGGTGGTCGAGTTCCTGACCGATCCGGCTGTCCCACCGATCCCGCCGCACGCCACCTGGGACCAGATGGAGGCGGCCGCCGCGTCGATCCTGAAGGGCGACGCGGACCGGGGATCGATGGTCAAGCAGGGCTTCAAGGCGAAGATGCAGGAGTTCCTGCCGGGGCGTGAGAAGAAGTAGCGGCGGCGGGGGCGCCGGCCGGTTCGGGCCGGTCGGCGTCGTCCTGCGGCAGCAGCAGCTCCTCGTACCGGCCCAGCACCAGCACCACTCCGAGCATGAGCAGCGGGATGAGCACAGCGAGCATCGCCATGTCGTGTCCTTCCCCAGAGATGAGTGGGGGGTGTGATCCGGGTCTCCCGCAGTCCTTGGCGCAAACCAGGGCCTCCGGCGGTGATCCGGTGGGCCGAACCCGTGTCGGCCTCCGGTGTTCGGGTACGCGGTGCGGACCCCCGAAGGTCTGGAGGGAGACATGCAGCGAGGCAGCGACCGGCTGAGCGTCCACCGGGACGACGAGATGAAGCACGAACTGCAGGGTCTGCTCAGGTCCGGGCACCCCACGCGCAGTGAGGAGTGGCACGACCCGGAGCCGGCCGCCGAGGACGACCCCGAGGTCACGTACGGGCCGGTGACGCCGAGCCGTCGGCCGACGTCCCTGGAGTCGGTGCGGCTGGAGCTGGCCCGGATGCTGGGCCGCAGGGCGTTCCCCGCGAGCCCGCGTGAGCTGGCCCGTGAGCTGCGCGGCCGCCAGGCGCCCGACGCGCTCGTCGAGGCCCTGGAGCGGCTGCCGCGCCAGGAGCGCTACGGCAACGTCCAGGAGCTGGCCCAGGCCCTGGTCCGGGCCCGGGAGACCGGGCCGGAGGAGTACGCGTAGGAACCGCGTCGGGGGCACCGCGGGGCGTCGTCCGGCGCGCCGCGGTGCCCCCACCGGCGTGGCAGCCGAGGGAGGGCCCCGTGATGGCCGAGTTGGTGAAGGACGTGATGACTCCGGGTGTGGTCGCCGTACGCCCGGACGCCTCGCTCGTGGAGGCGGCGCAGCTGATGCGCACCCAGAACATCGGCGACGTGGTGGTGGCCGACGGACAGGACGTGATCGGTGTGCTCACCGACCGTGACATCACGGTGCGGGCCGTCGCCGACGGTGCCGACCCGATGTCGGTGAGCGTCCGGGCCGTGTGCACGCCGGACCCGGTGACGGTGACCCCGGACGACCCGGTGGCGGCCGCGGTCACGCTGATGCGCGAGCACGCGGTGCGCCGGCTGCCGGTGGTGGAGAACGGGCTGCCGGTCGGGATCGTGAGCCTCGGCGACGTGGCCGAGGCCGAGGACCCGGCGTCGGCGCTCGCCGACATCAGCCGTGCCGAGCCGGACACCCGGGGTGGTGCATGAGCACGGACCAGGCCAGGGAGATCAGCGCCACCGGCGTCACCGTCGACGTCGGTGACGCCACGACCCGGTACCTGATGTACGGGCTGCTGCCCAGCTGGTTCGTGCCCGGCGTGGCCGACTGGGTGATGCACCGGCGCACCCGGATCGAGGAGACGGCGGGGACGAAGGAGTCCCTCATCCTCCCCCACTGCCTTAAGGGCGTGGGAGGTGCCCCCAGCTGATGATGGCCGAGGTCGGCATCCCGATCGCGCTGACGCTGCGCTACGAGGTCAACCCGCTGCTGCTGAGCGTGCAGCTGGGCGGGGCCGCGGTGCACGAGGCGACGGCGCTGTGGGACGTCCGTACCGCCGTCGAGAGCGAGCGGGAGGTCAAGCCGATCGAGCAGCACATCCACAGCTTCCTGGAGTCGCTGCCGTTCGGAGCCCTGGCCGCCCTGATGTGTCTGCACGCCGATCAGGTGAAGTCCCTGCTGCGCGGCGGCCGGGGCGATCCCGACGCGTGGCGGCTGGTGCCCCGGCGGCGGCCGCTCTCGCCCGGCTACCTGGCGGGCATCGCCGCCGCGATCGGCACGTGCGTGCTGCTGCCGTACGGCGAGGAACTGCTGCGGTGCGTGCGCGCGGGCCGCAGGAACAGCAAGCGCAAGAAGAACGACAGGAACGCGAGGGGCGACGCGGCGCGCTGGAGCGCCGCCCGCTCCGGGGAAGGACGATGACCATCATGCGTATCGCATTTCTGGTGGCACCCGAGGGCGTCGAGCAGGTCGAGCTGACCGATCCGTGGCAGGCGGCCAAGGACGCCGGCCACGAGCCCGTGCTGGTGTCGACGAAGGAGGGGGAGATCCAGGCGTTCCACCACCTCGACAAGGCGGACACCTTCCCCGTGGACGAGGTCGTGGGCGAGTCCGCGCCCGGTTCGTTCGGCGCGCTGGTGCTGCCGGGCGGCGTGGCCAACCCGGACTTCCTGCGGATGGACGACAAGGCCGTCGCGTTCGTCCGGGACTTCTTCGAGCAGGGCCGCCCCGTCGCCGCGATCTGCCACGCGCCGTGGACGCTGGTCGAGGCGGACGTCGTACGGGGCCGGGTGCTGACGTCGTGGCCGAGCCTCAGGACGGACATCGGCAACGCGGGCGGCACCTGGGTCGACGAGCAGGTGAAGGTGTGCGACCACGGGGCCAACAAGCTGGTCACCAGCCGCAAGCCGGACGACCTGAAGGCGTTCTGCGAGACCTTCCTCGACGTCTTCGCCGAGGAGGCCGCCTGATGGCCTCTCCGGCCGACCGCAAGCAGGAGCAGCGCGAGGCGTTCCGGGCGGACGACCCGGCCGCCGGGCCGCTCACCACCGACCAGGGAGTCGCGGTCGACCACACCGACGACTCCCTGGCGGCGGGGGAACGCGGTCCGACGCTGATGGAGGACTTCCACTTCCGGGAGAAGCTCACCCGCTTCGACCACGAGCGGATCCCGGAACGGGTGGTGCACGCCCGGGGCGCGGGCGCGTACGGGTACTTCGAACCGTACGAGTCCTGCGCGGAGTTCACCCGCGCGGCCTTCCTCCAGGACCCGTCGGTGCGGACGCCCGTGTTCGTGCGGTTCTCGACCGTGCAGGGCCCCAAGGGCTCGGCGGACACCGTGCGGGACGTGCGCGGCTTCGCGACCAAGTTCTACACCTCGGAGGGGAACTACGACCTGGTCGGGAACAACTTCCCGGTCTTCTTCATCCAGGACGGCATCAAGTTCCCGGACTTCGTGCACGCGGTGAAACCCGAGCCGCACAACGACATCCCGACCGGCGCGTCCGCGCACGACACCCTGTGGGACTTCGTGTCGCTCCAGCCCGAGACGCTGCACGCGATCATGTGGCTGATGTCGGACCGGGCGATCCCGCGCAGCTACCGCATGATGCAGGGCTTCGGCGTGCACACCTTCCGGTTCGTGAACGCGGAGGGGCGCGGCACGTTCGTGAAGTTCCACTGGAAGCCGAAGCTGGGCGTGCACTCGCTGGTGTGGGACGAGGCGCAGGAGTGCCAGGGCCGCGACCCGGACTTCAACCGGCGTGACCTGTGGGACGCGATCGAGGCGGGCGAGTACCCCGAGTGGGAGCTGGGCGTGCAACTCGTGCCGGAGGAGGACGAGTTCGCGTTCGACTTCGACCTGCTCGACCCGACGAAGATCATCCCGGAGGAGCAGGTGCCGGTGCGGCCGATCGGCCGGATGGTGCTGAACCGCAACCCGGAGAACTTCTTCGCGGAGACCGAGCAGGTCGCCTTCCACACGGCGAACGTCGTCCCCGGCATCGACTTCACCAACGACCCGCTGCTCCAGGCCCGGAACTTCTCCTACCTGGACACGCAGCTGATCCGGCTCGGCGGGCCCAACTTCTCGCAACTGCCGGTGAACCGGCCGGTCGCGCCGGTGCGCAACAACCAGCGCGACGGCTACCACCAGAGCGCGATCCACTCCGGCACGAACTACTTCCCGAACTCGCTGGGCGGGGGCTGCCCGGCCCACGCGGGTGCCGGAGCGGGCACCTACACCCACCACGCCGAACGCGTCGACGGTCACAAGATCCGGCGGCGCAGTCCCAGCTTCCAGGACCACTACAGCCAGACCGCGATGTTCTGGAACAGCATGGCGGACTGGGAGAAGCAGCACATCGTGGAGGCGTTCCGGTTCGAGCTCGGCAAGGTCGGGGCGATGACCGTGCGGGCCCGTACGGTCGAGCACCTGGCCAAGGTCGACGGGGAACTGGCCGCGCAGGTGGCGCGGGGCGTCGGGGTGCCGGCGCCGGCCGGGGCCGAGACCCCGGGCAAGCTGGTCTCCCCCGCCCTCAGTCTCGAGTCGCTGCGCGGGGACGGTTCGATCCGGACCCGGCAGATCGCGGTGCTCGTCACCGACGGCGTGGACGCCGAGCAGATCACCTCCGTGCGGGAGCGGCTGGCCGCCGAGGGCGCGATCGTCGAGGCGCTGGCCCCGGCGGACGGCACGATCACCGGATCCGACGGCGAGACGTACGCGGTCGACCGGGCGCTGCCGACCGTGGCGTCCGTGCTGTACGACGCCGTCCTGCTGCCCGGCGGGCCGGTCGGCACCCCGCCCACGGCGGCCGACCCGGACGCGGTGCGGTTCGTGCGGGACGCCTTCCGGCACGGCAAGCCGGTGGGCGCGCTCGGCTCGGGCGTGGGGATCCTGTCGGCGCTGGAGCCCGAGGGGCTGCACCTGTCGACGGAGTTCCAGCGGGTGGTCACCGACCAGGGGGTCGTGACCGACACGTCTCCCGGGCCGGCGAGCACGGAGTTCCTGGACGCGTTCGTGGCCGCGATCGCGGCGCACCGCCACTGGGGGCGTCCGCCGGTACGGCGCTGAGCGGCGGGGCCGGGCCGGTCTTTCCGGTCCGGTCCGCGGTGCGCCGGGCTGTCCTGTGTCCCTCGCTCTCCGAGGGACGTTCGAGGCGGTTGTGAGGGGCTCAGGTGCCGGGGGTCGTGGGAGTCGCCGACTCCCCGCTCGCCCGCTCCCGGGCCCCTTCGCGTGTGCGGCCCGCGGCCACCGGGCGGCGCGGGTTGCGGCGCAGGTATTCGCCCTCGAGCTGCGCCATGCGCTCGTTGTGGGCCCGCAGCGCGTCGTTCGAGCCGTAGAGCAGCGTGTCGTGGCGCGTGCGGTGGATGGTCTCCAGCTCTTTCATGAGCTGCTGGTCGTCCAGCCGGTCAGGGTCCACTCCGGTCATGGTGTCGCCCCGCTCGTCGTGTTCGTTCATGTGGTCCGGGTACCCGCCCGGGGAGCAACGAGCACTACCCCCGAGCGGCATCCGGGAGGGAGCCATGGATCTCGCTTTTCTGCACCCACTGTACGAACACCAGGGGCCGTGGGCCTCTGTGTACGTCGACACCTCCCGGCATACGGAGGACACCCCCCACGAGCGGCACCTGACGGCCCAGGCGATGGCCAGGGAGCTGGCCGCGCAGGGCGCGGACGAGGCGACCTGCCGGGCCGTGCAGAACGCGATCGAGGATCTGCGGCACTCGTCCGAACCGCACGGCCGGGCCCTGTTCGCCCGGGACGGCCAGGTCGTCCTGGACCCGCCGCTGGTCCGTCCCCCGCAGGGCGGCGACTGGGCCGAGTGGGCGCCGCTGCCGCGGGTGACGCCGCTGCTGGAGCTGGCCGGTGAGAACCCGGTGTGCGTGGTGGCGTACGTCGACCGCAAGGGCGCGGACTTCGAGCTGCGCAGCGCACTGGGCCGGGAGGACGCCGGGAGCGTCACCGGGCGCCAGTGGCCGGTGCACCGGACGAGTTCGGTGGACTGGTCCGAGCGGCATTTCCAGCTGCGGGTGGAGAACACCTGGGAGCACAACGCCGCGGAGATCGCCGACGCGCTCGCCGTGTGCCAGGAGGAGACCCGGGCCGACCTGCTGATCCTCGTCGGTGACGACCGAGAGCGGCGGTCCGTGTACGAGCGGCTGCCCAAGCGGCTGCACGACCTGGTCGTCGAGGCGCCGCACGGCACGGGCAGCCGGCTCCTCGACGAGGACGTCGAGCGGGCCCGCGCCGAGCACGTGGCGCGGCAGGCCGAGGCGGAGCTGGAGCGTTTCCGGGCCGCCCGGAACCCGGACGACGAGGGCCGGGCCGGGGCCGTGGAGGGCGTTCCCGCGCTGGTCGAGGCGGCGCGGGAGCACCGCATCGACGAGCTGCTGATCAGGCTGGACGGGCCGGACGCGCACCGCGAGGTGTGGATCGGCGAGGACCCGGACCAGCTGGCGGTGCGGCGGACGGACCTGAAGGTCCTGGGCGAGCAGCACTCCTGGCCGGCCCGGGCGGACGACGCGCTGATCCGGTCGGCGGTGGCGACGGACGCGGGGGCACTGGCCGTTGCGGAGCAGGAGGTTCCGGTCGGCGGACTCGGGGCGTTGCTCCGCTGGAAGTGACCAAGCGCGCCGAATCGCCGTAGGGGGCGCGGCACGGGCGCGGGTGCGGGCGCGTCGTGGCCGGTCGCGCAGTTCCCCGCGCCCCCGGGTCGGCTTCTATCGCGCCCGTTCCACCCGGCGTTCGTCCCAGACCGGGTCCGGGGTCTCCCGGACCCGGCCGTCGCTGCCGAAGACCAGGTAGCGGTCGAAGGAGCGGGCGAACCAGCGGTCGTGGGTGACCGCCAGGACCGTGCCGTCGAAGGCCTCCAGGCCTTCCTGGAGGGCCTCTGCGGACTCCAGGTCCAGGTTGTCGGTCGGCTCGTCGAGGAGCAGGGCCGTCACGCCCTGGAGCTCCAGCAGGAGGATCTGGAAACGGGCCTGCTGGCCACCGGACAGGCGTTCGAACGCCTGCTCGGCCTGGTTCGTCAGCTCGTAGCGGCGCAGCCGGGACATGGCGGCGCCGCGGTCCTGGGAGTGCTCGGTCCAGAGGATGTCCAGGAGGGTGCGGCCCTCCAGTTCCGGATGGGCGTGCGTCTGGGCGAAGTGGCCGGGCACCACTCGCGCCCCGAGCTTCCACGCCCCCGTGTGCGCCACGTCGTCCCCGGCGAGCAGCCGCAGGAAGTGGGACTTGCCGGAGCCGTTGGAGCCGAGGACGGCGACGCGTTCGCCGTAGAAGACCTCCAGGTCGAAGGGTTTCATCAGGCCCGTGAGTTCGAGTCCCTGACAGGTGAGGGCCCGCACGCCGGTGCGGCCGCCCTTGAGCCGCATCCTGATGTCCTGCTCGCGGGGCGGCTCCGGGGGCGGTCCGGCCTCCTCGAACTTGCGCAGGCGGGTCTGGGCGGCCTGGTAGCGGGAGGACATCTCGTGGCTGACGGTGGCGGCCTGACGCAGGTTCAGCACCAGCTTCTTCAGCTGGGCGTGCTTCTCGTCCCAGCGCCTGCGCAACTCCTCGAAGCGGGCGAAGCGTTCGCGGCGGGCCTCGTGGTACGTGGCGAAGCCGCCGCCGTGCACCCAGGCGTCGGCGCCGGCGGGACCGGGCTCCAGGGAGATGATGCGCTGGGCGGCGCGCGCGAGGAGTTCGCGGTCGTGGGAGACGAACAGGACGGTCTTGCGGGTCTCGGCGAGCCGCTCCTCCAGCCAGCGCTTGCCGGGGACGTCGAGGTAGTTGTCCGGCTCGTCGAGCAGGAGGACCTCGTCGGTGCCGCGCAGGAGGGCCTCCAGGACGAGGCGTTTCTGCTCGCCGCCGGAGAGGGTGCGGACCTGGCGCCACTGCGCCTTCTCGTACGGGATGCCGAGCGCGGCCGTGGTGCACATGTCCCACAGCGTCTCGGCCTCGTAGCCACGGGCCTCGGCCCAGTCGGCCAGCGCCTGGGCGTACTTCAGCTGGGCGGCCTCGTCGTCGACGGTCATGACGGCGTGCTCGGCGGCGTCCACGGCACGGGCCGCGTCGCGGACGCGGGGGGTCGCGACGGACACGAGGAGGTCCCGTACGGTCGTCTCGTCCCGTACGGATCCGATGAACTGCCGCATCACGCCGAGGCCGCCGCCGACGGTGACGGTACCGCCGTGCGGCCTGACCTCACCGGCGAGCATGCGGAGCAGGGTGGTCTTCCCGGCGCCGTTGGGCCCCACGAGGGCGACCACGGCGCCCTCCCCCACCCGGAAGGACACATCACCCAGCAGTGCCCGTCCGTCGGGCAGGTGGTACTCCAGGTGTGCGGCTTCGAGGTGACCCATGCCCGCGATTGTCCGGGGCGTCTCACACCCCGGGCAAATGCATTTCGGGCGGGAACCGTCAGACCCGCTCCAACGCCCGGTGGGGCCCGGCGGGCGGCTCCGCCTCGATCCGGTCGCCGGGGCGCACCACGCCCCCTTCCCGGACCACGCTCATGATCCCGGCCTTGCGCACCACGTTCCCCGCCTCGTCCCGGCCGACGACCCGCTTCAGCAGTCCGTCCCGGAAGGCGTCGATCTGCAGGCAGGGGTTGCGCAGGCCGGTCACCTCCAGGACCGCGGAGTCCCCGATGCGCAGCAGCGTGCCGGTCGGCAGGCCGAGCAGGTCGATGCCGGCCGTGGTGATGTTCTCGCCGAGCTCGCCGGGCGCCACCTCGAACCCGTCCGCGGCGACCTCGGCGAAGAGCTCCTCGTGCATGAGGTGGACCTGGCGCAGGTTCGGCTGCGTGGGGTCCTGAGCGACGCGCGAGCGGTGCTTGACCGTCACGCCGGCGTGCACGTCCCCCTCCACCCCGAGGCCGGCGAGCAGGGTGATGCTCTCCCGGTTGGGCTTGGTGAACGAGTACTCCCCGTTGCTGCTGACCGCCGTCACGCGTGCGCTCATGTCGCCGTCTCCCCCTGTTCGGTCACCATGATCATTCGTTCGGTCACCATGATCGCCCCAGAGCTTGCCCCCGGGCGGCCGGTGTGTCCACCCCCCGCCGGGTACCCGCACCCCATGACGACCCCCGACCTGGACCTCACCACGGCGAAGCCCGGGCACCATCCCCTGCGCGACCGCGCCCTCGCCTGGGACCGCCGTCTCTTCGAGGCCGCCGGGGCCGGGCGCTGGCCGGGGGCCGACTCCGTCCTGCCGCGGCTGAGCCGCGGCGCGGACCACGGCGCGCTGTGGTGCGCGGCCGCCGCCGTCCTCGCGGCGAGCCGCACCCCCCGTGCCCGCCGCGCGGCGACCCGCGGGCTGGCCTCGCTGGGCCTGGCCTCCCTCGCCCTCCGCGCCCTCGGCGAGCGCTCGGTCCGTCACCCTGGCCCGGCGTTCGTCCCGGTCCCGCTGCTCCGGCGGGTGCGGCGGCGGCCGGTCACCACGTCGTTCCCCTCCGGGCACGCCGCGTCGGCCGCCGCCTTCGCCGCCGGCGTCGCCCTGGAGTCCCCGGCCTGGGGCGCGGCCGTCACCCCGGTGGCCGCCTCGGTCGCCGTCTCCCGCGTCTCCACCGGCGACCACTTCCCCAGCGACGTCCTGGCGGGCGCCGCCCTGGGCGTGGGCGCCGCGCTCGCCGTCCGGGGCCTGGTGCCGACGCGGGGCCAGGCCACCCCGCCGGCCCGTCCCCGCGCCGAGGTCCCGGCACTGCTGGAGGGCGAGGGGCTCGTCCTCGTCGCGAACACCGCCTCGGGATCCGCCGAACGGGCCCGCGCCCTGGGGGACGCCCTGCCGCGCGCCGAGGTCGTCGAATGCCGGCCGGAGGACGTCCCGGCCGAGTTGGACAAGGCGGCCTCCCGGGCCCGGGTCCTCGGAGTGTGCGGCGGCGACGGCACCGTGAACACCGCCGCCCGGGTCGCGCTGCGCTCCGGCCTGCCCCTGGCGGTGCTGCCCGGCGGCACCCTCAACCACTTCGCCTACGACCTGGGCGTGGAGGACGTGCGCGATCTCGCCCGGGCGCTGCGCCAGGGCGACGCCGTGCGCGTGGACGTCGGGCGGTACTCCTGCGGCGGCAAGCAGGGCGTCTTCCTCAACACGTGCAGCGTCGGCGTCTACCCGGAGCTGGTACGCGAGCGGGAGCGCTGGTCGCACCGGATCGGCGGCTGGCCGGCCGGGGTCCTCGCGGCGATGCGGGTGCTGCGGGCCGACCGGCACCCGCTGGAGGCGGAGTTCCAGGGGCGCACCCGGCCCCTGTGGCTGCTGTTCGCGGGGAACGGCACGTATCACCGCATGGGGCTCGCGTCCGGACGCCGGCTGGACCTCGCGGACGGGCAGCTCGACGTGCGGGTCGTGCACGGCGGACGGCGGCCGGCGGCGCGGCTGCTCGCCGCCGCCCTCGCGGGGCCCCTGACCCGCTCCCCCGCGCACGCGGCCGTCCAGGTGGGCCGGCTGCGCCTGGACCACGTGGCGCCCGGCACGCTCCTCGCCTACGACGGCGAAGTCACCGAGGTGGAGGGCCGCGTGGAGCTGGAGAAGCTGCCCGAGGCGCTGACCGTGTACCGCCCCATCGCCGGGTACTGACACACCGTCACTTGTTCCACATACTGATACCCGGGTCTCATTATTCGGCCGGGCTGCGTACGGTGATCCCATGCCGACCGGAACGGAAGGGGTGGGATCCGCCATGCCGGAACCACGGGAGACCGCCGTCTACACCCACGGGCACCACGAGTCCGTACTGCGCTCGCACACCTGGCGGACCGCCGCCAACTCGGCCGCGTACCTGCTGCCTTCGCTCAAGCCCCACATGAGGGTCCTGGACATCGGCTGCGGGCCGGGCACCATCACCGCCGACCTGGCGGAGCTCGTGCCGGACGGTCACGTCACCGGAGTCGACCGGGTGCCGGAGATCCTGGAGCAGGCCCGGGCCACGGCGGCCGGACGGGGCCTGGCCAACGTCGATTTCGCGGTCGCCGACGTGCACGCCCTGGACTACCCGGACGACACGTTCTGCGTCGTCCACGCCCACCAGGTGCTCCAGCACGTCGGGGACCCCGTGCGGGCGCTGAGCGAGATGCGGCGGGTCGTACGGCCCGGCGGCATCGTCGCCGTGCGGGACGCCGACTACGCGGCCATGACCTGGTACCCGGCGTCCGCGGGGCTCGACCACTGGCTGGACCTCTACCGCCGGGTCGCCCGCGCCAACGGCGGCGAGCCGGACGCCGGGCGCCGCCTGAAGGCGTGGGCGCTGCGGGCCGGCCTCACCGACGTCACGGCGACCTCCGGCACCTGGACCTTCGCCTCGCCCGAGGAGCGGGCGTGGTGGAGCGGGCTGTGGGCCGACCGCACGCTGGCGTCGGCGTACGCGGACCGGGCTCTGCAGGGCGGGCACGCCACCGCGCGGGAGCTGCGGGACGCCGCGGAGGCCTGGCGGGAATGGGGCGCGCGGGAGAACGGCTGGTTCAGCGTCCTGCACGGAGAAATTCTCTGCCGAAAGGAAGCCTGAAACCCGGTTTCCGGGACACTCTGAAAGCAGGAGGTTCGAATTATGGTTCCCATCCTGCTGGTGCTGCTTCTGGCTTTGGTTCTGTTCGGCGCCGGATTTGCAGTAAAGGTACTCTGGTGGATCGCGCTGGCGGTTCTCGTCCTGTGGCTGCTCGGATTCTTCGTCCGTGGTACGTCGGCAGCCGGTGGCCGGGGCCGTTGGTACAGGTGGTGAGGCAGCCGCCTCGCCGGTGGTGAAACAGCCACTTCACCGGTGGCGAAATAAGCCCCCCCTGCTTCCCCGGGACTGAATCAGTCCCGGGGAAGCAGCGGTCCGAGCGGCCCGAGGTCCAGGTTGAGGTCCTCGGGCCGCAGTCCGTAGCGGTCGCGCAGCTCCGCCATCCGCTCCTCCAGCAGCATCAGGGTGAGCCCGATCCGCTCCTCCTGGTCCTCGCTGAGGTCCCCCACGTCGAACCGGCGCAGCGCCTGGCGCTCCATGAGCTGGCGCAGCAGCTCCACCACGGTCAGCACGAGTTTGACCAGGTCGCGCTCGACGGTGTCGGGCTCCAGGTCCAGCCGGTTGCGCTGCGGGCGGGGCTCGGGCCGGTGGTTCTCGGGGGACGTCACAGCAACTCCTCGAACGGGGAGGGCACCTGGGCGTTCACCGAGCTGATGAGCGCGTTGAGGTCGATGCGGACGAGGTCGACGTCGGCGATGCGCAGCGTGATGTCCCCCGTGATCACGACACCGCCGGCGAGCAGCCGGTCGAGCAGGTCCACGAGGGCGACCTCACGGCGTTCCACTACGGTCACGGCTTCTCCCCGTCGGTCATGCGTCCTCCCCGGCGAACGAATAGGCGGCCCAGGGGCCGGTGAGTTCGACCCGCATTCCGGGCACCTCACCCTTTGTGCGGTCCACCATTTCCACGAATTCCTCGGAATGCGCGCGCGGCACGAGATAGGCGGCATTCAGTACGTTCCGCCCGGTCGCCTTGGACAGTGCGGGATTCTGCGGGGGATGCAGCCGGGAATCCTCCGCGAATGCGGAGAGCTCCTCGTGCAGCCGGGTCGAGAAATGCTCGGCCTTCTGCCACATCTCCTCGTGCGACCTGGTCTGCATGCGCCGCTGCCGCAGGTAGTCCCGGCCCGAGGTGGCCTTCTGCGCGGGCCGGGGACTCTCCTGCGGTTCGGACTCGGCGTACACCTTGACGCCCCACTCGACACGGCCCTCCAGCCGGTCGAGGGTGCGCCGGAAGTCCTCCTCGCGGGCCTCGATCATCATCCGTACGCCGCTGTCGTCCCGGAAGACGGTGCCGAGCCGCAGCGGCAGCGGTGTCGTGACGGTGGTGAGCGCGTCGATCACCCCCTGGTGGGCCCGGGCCGTCTCGGTGAGCCAGTCCAGGTCCTCCAGATGGGCGTGGAGCGGTTCCTCCGCGAAGTCCCGCTCCGGCACGTGGCTCACCACGGCGACGAGGCCGTGGTGGGTCAGCGCTCTGGGCGGATCACCCGCCACCCCCGTCAGCTGGGCCTGGAGCGGTGTGCCGAAGGGGCGGCAGACGGCGTAGACGTACCGCAGTCCGGTCACGGTGCCTCCTTCTTCTCCGCGCGGCCGGGCTCCAGTTCCTCGAGCCGGGCCAGCCTCTCGCGCAACTCGGCGTTCTCACGGGTCAGTTCGTCGCGGCGGGCCCGCGAGGAGAGGGCCGGGTCGGTCTCCCACCAGTCGATGCCCATCTCCTTCGCCTTGTCCACCGAGGCGACGATCAGCCGCAGCTTGATGGTGAGCAGTTCGATGTCGAGCAGGTTGATGCGGATGTCGCCCGCGATGACGATGCCCTTGTCGAGCACCCGTTCCAGGATGTCGGCGAGGTTGGCGCCGCTCCCCTGGCCGTAGGGTTCGGGCATCCTGTGGGGCGTCGTCATCGCCGGCTCCCGCCCTCGGCGTACTCGGATTCGTACTCGTCGTCCTCGTACTCGCCCTCCGGCTCCTCGTCACCCTCCTCCTCGGGCTCCTCCTCGCCCTCGGCCTCCTCGTCGTAGTCGGCCTCGGCCTCGTCCTCGTACTCGCCCTCAGGTTCCTCCTCGCCTTCCTCGTCCTCGGCTTCCTCGTCCTCGTCCTCGTACTCGCCCTCCGGCTCCTCGTCCTCGGGGCGCTCCTCGGACTCTTCCTCGGACTCCTCCTCGGCGACGGCGTCGTCGTGGCTGCGGACGACCTCGCCGTCGCGGATCTCACCGCGCCAGCCGTCCTCCGCCTCGCCCTTGAGGGTGATGAAGCGGGCGAAGTTCTTCAGGTCCAGCCGGGCCCGGCGGCCCTGGGCGCGCCAGATGTTGCCGGTCTTCTCGAAGAAACCGGAGGGGTAGTACTCGATGACCAGCAGGACGCGGGTGAGGTTGTCGGCGAGCCGGTGGAAGGAGACGACGCCCTTCGTGGAGCCCTTGGCGCCCTCGGAGGTCCAGACGATGCGGTCGTCGGGGACCTGCTCGGTCGTCGTCGCCTTCCAGCTGCGGTTGGACCACCAGATCTTCGCCTGCCAGTCGGACGTGGTGTCGTCGGCGCGGTTCGCGCTCTTGACGCCCTTCGCGAAGGTGCTGAAGTCCTGGTACTGGGTCCACTGGTCGTACGCCGTGCGCAGCGGCACGCCGACGTCGATGTGCTCGATGATGACGGTGGGCTTGTTGCCCGAGCGGCCCTTGCGCTTGCCCTTGCCGCCGGCCAGGTTCTTGAAGGCGCCTGTGACCTTGTCCTTGATGCTCGACCCGCCGGTCTCCAGGGCGGCGCGCAGCGGGCCCTTGCCCTCGGCGAGCTTGCGCCCGCCGTCGAGGGCGAGCTTGGCGAACCCGGGGCTGTTGCCCTCGGCGATGTCGTTCAGTCTGTTGGTGGTCTCGCCGAGCTTGCGGCCCACGCCGGTCAGCATGCGGGTGGCCTGTGCGGCGACGTACTCCTGCAACTCGGCCTTCAGCCGGTCGGCGGCCTCGCTGTGGGCCACGTCGGCGAGCGGGTTCTTCGTCGCTCCCTTTGCGGCGGAGGTCGCCGATCCGAGGGTGTCGGTCATCCCTCACCGCCTCCCTTCGGCAGCCGGGAGCGGGCGCTGCCGCCCCTGTTCCCGGTGGCCGCCTTCTTCGCGGCCGTGGTCTTCTTCGCCGCCGCCTTCCTGCCCGCCGCCTTCTTCGCGGGGGCCTTCTTCGCGGCGGTCTTCTTGGCGGGGGCCTTCCGCGCCGGCTTCTTGGCGGGCGCCTTCTTGGCCGGGGCCTTGCGCGCCGCCGGCTCCGGCTCCTCGTCGTCCCGCCGACCGGAGTCCTCGGGCTCGTCGGCCTCCGGCTCCTCGTCCTCGGCGTCCTGGGCGTCGGTGTCGCGCCCGGTGCCGGGCACCGCGCCCGTCAGCTGGTCGCGCACCTGGGCCGTACGGCCGTGCAGCCGGTCGGCGAACGCGTCGAGCTGCCGCTCGACCATCGCGCCGGAGGCCGCCTTGCCGACGCCGCGCAGGTCCTCGCGCAGCTGGTCCCCGATCTCCTTGAACTGCGGGTTGTTCCGCAGCTGCTGCTGGAGCAGGTCGGCGACCATGCGCGGGCTCAGGTTCAGCTTCTTCCCGGCGACCAGGCCGCCGACGGCCATCGCCATCTTCAGTTTCTTCGTGCGCCCCAGGAGGTATCCCGCCCCCATCGCGAGGCCCAGTCCCATTCGGTTCATGGTGTCGTCCCGTTGCCCGTTCCCGCGCTCCCGCGCGAAGCGATCTCCAGCCGGTCGAGGAGTTCGTCCTCGAGGCGGTCGAACTCCTCCTCCGTGATCTCTCCGGCCTCCAACTGCTCCTCAAGACGGGACAGTTCGGCCCGGACCGTGGCGGGGTCGTAGTAGATCCGCTCGGCCTCCTGGAGCACCTGTCTGATGGCCCAGGCGCTGCCGCGCACCGGTGCGAACGGCAGCAGCAGCACCTCCGAGATCAGGCCCACGTCGTCACCCCGCTCCGGTGTCCGTCCCGCTCGCCGCGGTGCCCGCGGGCTCGGCCGGGCCGGGCTCGACGAAGCTGTACGGGGGCAGCGGGCCGTTGACCCGTACCTCCAGGTGCGGCAGGTCCTTGCGGGCCTGCTCCACCGCGGCCAGGAAGTTCTCGGCCGACTCCCGGTCCACCAGGAACGACACGTTGGCCAGCCAGCCGGTGGACTCGGGGCCCACGCTCACCGCCTCGGCCACGGGCTCGAGGACGCTTCGGAGCGCGGCGGCGTCGTCGGCCTCCCTGGCCTTGACGGCGGCCGCGACCATCTCGCCGAGCCGGATCTTGTCGTCGTAACTCCCGCCGCCCGCCTGCCGGTTGGACTCCGCGAGGCCGCGGATCTCCGGGCTCTCGGCCATCACCTGGTGCAGGACGGCCTCTTCGACGTGGTTGGCCTTGACGTTGTACTCGACCCGGCCGTCCAGGGCCCGCAGGCGCTCCTTGTAGTGCTCGGCGCGCTCGGCGAGCACCCCGGTGATCGACTTGTCGTCCGGGGCGACGCTGCCGAACCGCATGGGCAGCACACAGCCGGCCGCGCCCGCCTCGCTGAGCACGTTCTGGTGGGCGAGCAGGTCCTTGCGCTTGGGCCGCAGCCCCTCGGGCGCCTCGCTGACGACGGCCGCCAGGTCGCCCTCCCGCAGGATGCGCACCGGGCGGGGCGGGTCGCCGACGCCGCCCATGCCCTCGGGGAGCCCGGGGTGCGAGCCCGCCGCGATGCCGTAGACGTAGGTGCTCACTCCTGCTCCTCCTTCCGGCGGGCCGACGTGCTCTTGCGGGCGCGCGGACGCGACTCGGTCTCACGCTCGGAGCCTTCGCTCCGCGCCTGCTTGAAGGCGTCGGAGATGGTCTCGGCGGCGCCGGACAGCGCCCCCTTGGACTTGCCGCGGGCGCCGGACTCGGTGATCTCCCCGACCAGGTCGGGCAGGCCCGGGTCCTTGCGCGGCCCGGCCTCCAGGTCGAGCCGGTTGCACGCCTCGGCGAAGCGCAGATAGGTGTCGACGCTGGCGACGACGACGCGGACGTCGATCTTGAGGATCTCGATGCCGACCAGGGACACTCGAACGAACGCGTCGATCACGAGCCCCCTGTCCAGAACAAGTTCAAGCACGTCGTAGAGACCGCTGCTGCCGCCTCCGCCGCCGGTCTGCTGTGCCGGTACGACAGTCATGCCGGCTGTTCCTCCTCGTGTGTGGGTGTGATTCCGGTCGGGCGGCCTAGCGGCCGCCGGGCCTGCGCGCGTCGGCCCGCCCGCGCTCGTAGCGCCGGACGCGCCGGTAGCCGGTGAGCTGCCCCTGGGGGTCGAGCTCCACCTCATAGCTCGCCATCAGGCTCATGGTGTCGGGCACGCGCTCGAGTTCGAGGACCTCGACCTCCAGCGACCAGCCCTGATCCGTCTGCTCGAAGGACGACACGGATTCGGCGTCCATGCCGGTGAGCTCCGCGAGTTGCCCGCGCGCCTGGCGCAGTACCTCCATCGGGCTCGGCCGGCGCTCGGCCGAACGGTCGTCGTTCGACGTGTCCGAATTCCGTGAGTCCTGGGACTTCTGTGAACTCTGTGACTCTTGCGTGTTTTTTGTGTTCGACATGGCCACCTCCCCCTCCGTGTGGCCGCAAGAGTGTTCGCCAAACCTCTGCGGACGCGTGCATCTGCCACCCGCCGGGAGCGGCCCGCGGGTGGTTCAGCCGCGCAGGGCCTTCAGCCGCCGCCGGGCCGGCCCCAGCGCCCTGCCCCGGTTCAGCAGGCCTGACCAGGGGTTGGTCCGGGCCTGATCGACGGCGTCGGCGACGGTCCAGCGGCGGGCGTGCAGCTCCGGGTCGTCCAGTTGCTCCCAGGTGATGGGGGTGGCCACGGGTGCGCCGGGACGGGGCCGGACGGTGAAGGGCGCGACGGCGGTCTGGGCGTAGGCGTTGCGCTGGATGTCGAGGTAGAGCCGGTCACCGCGGTCCTTCTTGCGGGCGGCGGTGGTGAGCCGGTCCGGGTGGGCGTCGGCGAGGGTGTCGGCGACGTCCCGGGCGAAGGCGCGGACCTCGTCGAAGTCGTGCCGTCCGGTCAGCGGGACGATCGCGTGCAGTCCGCGCGATCCGGTGGTCATCAGCGCGGCGGGCAGCTCCAGCTCATCGAGCAGCTCCCCGAGCAGCCGGGCGGCCTCGCGCACGGCCTCGAAGTCGTCACCGGCCGGGTCGAGGTCGAAGACCAGCCGGTCGGGGTGGTCGGGGCTGTCGGCGCGGGACAGCCAGCGGTGCAGGCTGATGCTCGCCTGGTCGGCCAGGTAGAGGAGGGTGGCGGTGTCGTCGCAGACGGTGTGCCGGACGGTGCCGCCCTCCTTGGCCAGCTCGACGCGAGTGATCCACTCCGGGTAGTGGTCCGGGGTGTTCTTCTGCATGAACCTGGGCCCGTCGAGGCCGTCCGGGTGCCGCTCCAGCATCAGCGGGCGGCCGCGCAGGTGGGGCAGCATGAAGGGCGCGACGGCCCGGTGGTAGTCCACCAGGTCGCCCTTGGTGTACTCCTTGGCGTCGCCGCCGCCGGGGAAGAGCACCTTGTCCGGCCGGTGCACCTCCACCGTGCGGCGGCCCGCCCGCACCCTGCGCGTGCCGTCGCCGCCGCTCACCGCACGACCGCCTCCTCCACCAGCAGCCGTCCGGCCGCCGCGACGGACTCGGCGTCGATGCCCGCCGCGTGCAGCTGCTCCTCGGGGGAGGCCGAGCCCGGCAGCGTCCGTACGCCGAGCCGCACCAGGCGCGGCACGGGACGACCGTCGGCGAAGGCCTCGAGCACCGCGTCGCCGAGGCCGCCCTCGGGGCGGTGGTCCTCGACGGTCACCAGGCAGCCGGTCTCCTCGGCGGCCCGGCGCAGGGTGGCCCGGTCGACGGGCTTCACGGAGTACAGGTCGATGACCCGCACCCGGATGCCCTCCTGCTCCAGGGCGTCGGCCGCGGCCAGTGCCTCGTGCACGGTGACGCCCGCCGCGACGAGGGTCAGCCGGTCCTCGCCGGAGGAGCGCAGCACCTTGCTGCCGCCGACCGGGAACTCCTCGTCGGGGCCGTAGATCACCGGGCTCTCGCCACGCGAGGTGCGCAGGTAGCGGATGCCCTCCAGGCCGGCCATCGCGCCGACGAGCCGCGCGGTCTGGTTGGCGTCGCACGGGTACAGCACGGTCGAGCCGTGCACCGCCCGCATCATCGCCAGGTCCTCCAGACCCATCTGGCTGGGCCCGTCCTGACCGATGGCGACGCCCGCGTGCGAGCCGACGAGGTTGATGCCGGAGCCGCTGACGGACGCCATCCGGATGAAGTCGTACGCCCGGGTCAGGAAGGCCGCGAAGGTGGCGGCGTACGGCACCCAGCCACGGGCCGCGAGGCCGACCGCCGAGGCGACGAGCTGCTGCTCGGCGATGTAGCACTCGAAGTAGCGGTCGGGGTGCTCCTTGGCGAAGAACTCGGCGCGCGTGGAGTCGCCGACCTCGCCGTCCAGGGCGACGATGTCGCCGCGGCCGGTGCCGAGCGCGGCCAGAGCCTCGCCGAAGGCGTTGCGGGTGGCGATCTCCTCGCCCTTCTCCCAGGCCGGGAGCTCGAAGTCCCCGGTCTGGACGGAGTGCAGCATGCGGGCGGCGGCCGGCTCCCGCACCTCGACGCGCAGGTCCCGGGAGCCGCCGAGTTCGGCGATCGCGTCCTCGGCCTCCGGCAGCGGCTTGCCGTGCAGGCCCTCGCGGTCCTGGACGCCCTCGACGCCCTTGCCCTTGAGGGTGCGGGCGAGGATGGCGGTGGGCTGGCCCTTGGTGGAGGCGGCCTCGCCGTAGGCGCGGTCGACGGCGTCGACGTCGTGACCGTCGACCTCGATGGTGTGCCAGTCGAAGGCCTGGAAGCGGCGGGCGTAGGCGTCCAGGTCGTGGCCGTGCCGGGTCGGGCCTCGCTGGCCGAGCCGGTTGATGTCGACGATCACGGTGAGGTTGTCCAGGTGCTCGTACCCGGCGTGCTCGGCGGCCTCCCACACGGATCCCTCGGCCAGCTCGCTGTCGCCGCACAGCACCCAGGTGCGGTAGCCGGTGCGGTCCAGCCGCTTGCCGGCCAGCGCGATGCCGACGCCGACGGGCAGGCCCTGTCCGAGCGAGCCGGTGGCCGTCTCGACCCACGGCAGGCGCTGCGGGGTGGGGTGCCCTTCGAGGCGGCTGCCCAGTTTGCGGAAGGTGAGCAGTTCCTCGTCGTCGATGGCGCCGGCCGCCTTGTACGCGGCGTACAGCAGCGGCGAGGCGTGCCCCTTGGACAGGACGAAGCGGTCGTTGCCGGGGTGGGCCGGGCGGTCGAAGTCGTAGCGGAAGTGGTGGGCGAGCAGCACCGCCATCAGGTCGGCGGCGGACATCGAGGAGGTCGGGTGCCCGGAGCCCGCGGCGGCGGCGGCGCGGACGCTGTCCACGCGCAGCTGCTGTCCGAGGTCGGCGAGTTCACCGGTGTTCATGAGTCTCCCTTCGCGGAGTCGTCCGGGGCGTCGGTTCGCTTGACGGGGCCGGGGGCGGCGCCGGTGTCCGGGGGCGGCTGGTCGGCCGGGGGCGACGGGGTGGGGCCGGGCTGGTTCTTCGCGGGCTCACCGCCCGGTTGGTTCTTGGCGGGCTCACCGCCGGGCTGGTTCTTGGCGGGCTCACCACCCGGCTGCCCCTTCGCAGGCTCACCGCCGGGCTGATTCCTGCCGGGCTCACCACCGGCCTGGCCCTTGGCGGGCTCACCACCCGCCTGACCCTTCGCAGGCTCACCGCCGGGCTGATTCCTGGCGGGCTCACCACCGGCCTGGCCCTTGGCGGGCTCACCACCCGGCTGCCCCTTCGCAGGCTCACCGCCGGGCTGATTCCTGGCGGGCTCACCGCCGGGCTGGCCCTTGGCGGGCTGGCCTTCCGCCTGCCCCTCCGCAGGCTCACCACCCGGCCGGTTCCTGGCGGGCTCACCACCCTGCGGCCCTTTCGCGGGATCACCGCCCGCCTGCCGCTCCAGGGACTCCGCACCGGGCCGGTTGCCGGCCGCCCCGTCGTCCGGACGGCCCTTCGCCGTCTCCGACTCGGTGCGGCGCAGGACCGCGGAGCCGGATCCGGGTCCGGAGCCGGAGCCGGGGCGGCCTTCGGTGGGCCCGTCGTCCGGGCGGCCCTTCGCCGTCTCGGACTCGAAGCGGCGCAGTTGAGCGGGCCCGGACCCGTGCTGCGGACCGGCCGGGCCGGATCCGGGCTGCCCCTTCGCGGGCTCGTCACCGGCCCGGCCCCGGTCGGGCCCCGTGCCGGTTCCCCCGTCGTGCGTGTCGGCCTCGATCGCCGCCCCCGGCCCCGACCGGGCGCTCGCCTCCTGCCGCTGCCCGGGTCCGCCCGGCACCCGCGCCAGCTCCGGCGACGACGTGTCCAGCGGCACGGACCAGGACCGCACGAGCCCCAACTGCACGGCCTGGCGCGGCAGTACGGCGTCCAGCAGCCAGTCGGCGGCCACCCGGACGCGGTTCCCCGGCATCGCGGCGAGGTGGTAGCCGCGCGTCACCGCACCGGCCGGCACCCCGGACAGGGGCACACCGAGCGGATTCGCGGCGGCCTTCGCACCACCCAGGTCCACGACGAAGCCCAGGTCGCGATGGCGGTAGGGCTTCCGCGCCCCGCCGAGGCCCAGCGAGGCGGCGACGTTCTCGGCCGCGACCTTGCCGTGCCGCCAGGCGTGCTGCGCCGTCATCGGCGTGTAGCTCCCCGGCTTCTCCAGGTCCGGCACCGCGGCCACGTCACCGCACGCGAACAGCTCGGGCCGCCCCGGCACCTGCAGGTGCGGGTCGACGAGCAGCCGCCCCTTCTCCATCGGCAGCCCGAGGGACTCGACCAGCGGGTCGGGCCGTACGCCCACGCACCACACCAGCGTCCGCGTGTCGACGAACTCGCCGTCGGTCAGCACCACCCCGTCGTGCGTGGCCTCCTTCACGGAGGTCCCCATCCGCACGTCCACGCCCCGCTCCCGCAGCACCCGGTCGGCGGTGGCGGACAGCTTCTCGTCCATCTCGGGCAGCACCCGCGGCGCCACGTCCAGCAGCATCCAGCGCGGCCGCATGCCCCGCCGCAGCGGGTGCTTGCGGACCTGCGCGTCGGTGAACATCTGCCCGTGCGCGGCGACCTCGGTGCCGGTGTATCCGGCGCCGACCACGACGAAGGTGCAGCGCGCGGCGCACGTCTTGGGATCGTCCGCGGCGGCCGCGAGCTCCACCTGCCGGGTCACGTGGTCGCGCAGGTACAGCGCCTCGGGCAGCCCGCGGAAGCCGTGCGCGTGCTCGGCGACGCCCGGGATGGGCAGCAGCTTGTTGACGCTGCCCGCGGCGAGCACCAGCCGGTCGTAGGAGAGGGTGCCGTCCTCGCCCTCGGGGCCCGTGTAGTGCAGGGTGCGGTCGTCGAGGTCGATCCGGTCGGCCTCGCCCAGCACCAGCCGTACGTTCGGCAGCGTGTCCGAGAGGGAGACCGTGACCCGGCGCGGCTCCAGCACACCGGCGGCGACCTGGGGCAGCAGGGGCAGATACAGGAAGTAGTCGGTCGGGTTCAGCAGGGTGATGTGGGCCCGGCCCCGGGTCATCCGGGACAGGGTGCGGGCCGTGCGGTATCCGGCGAAGCCGGCACCGACGATCACGATGCGGGGTCGACTCACGGTTGGCTCGCCTCCGGCGCTGTTCGCGTACCTCGGGAGCCTTCCGCGTCCCCCTGGCCAGGGCACCCAAACGTCCGCCCGCCCCGGCGCGGCCGGTTTCCGGCCGCCCGCCCGGGTACCCGGTGCGGGATACGGACCGCCGACGTCGCGGAGGCACTCCCCCATGCCCGAGTACGGATACTTCCTCTCGTGCGAGCAGTACGGACCCGCCGAGCTGATCGAGCAGGCGCGGATGGCCGAGCAGGCCGGTTTCCAGGCGCTGTGGATCTCGGACCACTACCACCCGTGGAACGACGCGCAGGGCCAGAGCCCGTTCGTGTGGTCGGTGATCGGCGCGCTGTCCGAGGCGGTGTCGCTGCCGATCGAGACGGCGGTGACCTGCCCGACCGTGCGGATGCACCCGGCGGTGGTGGCGCAGGCCGCGGCGACCAGCGCGGTGATGACGGACAACCGCTTCCGGCTCGGTGTGGGCTCCGGCGAGGCTCTCAACGAGCACATTTTGGGCGACCACTGGCCGCCGGCCCACGTCCGGCTGGACATGCTGGAGGAGGCCATCCAGGTGATGCGCCGGCTGTTCACCGGCGAGGAGGTCAACCACCACGGCCCGCACTACACGGTCGAGAACGCGCGCCTGTACACCGTTCCGGACGAGCCGATCCCGATCGACATCTCCGGCTTCGGCCCGGCGGCGACGCAGCTCGCCTCCCGCGTCGGCGACGGCTACATCACGATCCAGCCGGACGAGACGATGGTCGAGCAGTACCGCAAGGGCGGGGGCGGCGGAAAGCTGGTCAGCGGCGGCACCAAGGTCTGCTACGACACCGACGAGGACGAGGCCGTGCGCACCGTCCACCGGCTCTGGGCGAACGAGCAGTTGCCGGGCGAGCTGGGCCAGGTGCTGCCCTCCCCCAAGCACTTCGAGCAGGCGCAGCAGCTGGTCACCGAGGACATGGTGCGCGAGAACCGGGTGTGCGGCGACGACGTGGACGCGCACGTGGCGGAGCTGAAGCAGTTCGCCGACGCGGGCTTCGACCGGGTCTACGTGAACCAGATCGGCCCGGACGTGCGCGGCTTCTTCGACTTCTACCGCACGAAGGTGCTGCCCCAGCTCCAGCAGACCCTCTGACGGGACGGGAGGCGCGATGCGACTCCACCGGCCGGTGGTCTCCGTGTACACGGTGCCGACCGACGCCCCCGAGGCGGACGGCACGCTGCGGTGGGACTCCACGACCGTGGTGATCTGCGAGGTGGCGGCCGGCGACGCGACCGGCACGGGCTGGACGTACGGCCCGGCGCCGGTCGGCGACTTCCTCACCGGGCAGCTCGCCCCGCTCGTGGAGGGCATGAGCGCTCTGGACATCCCGGCCGTGCACGACGCGATGTGCCGCTCGGTGCGCAACGCGGGCCGCCCGGGCGTCGCCGCCTGCGCGATCTCGGCGCTGGACATCGCCCTGTGGGACCTCAAGGCCCGGCTGCTGGAACTCCCCCTGGCCCGGCTGCTGGGCGTGCGCGAGGAGCAGGTGCCGGTGTACGGCAGCGGGGGCTTCACCACGTACCACGACACGCACCTGGCCGCACAGCTCAACGGCTGGGTGCACGGGCAGCACATCCCGCGCGTGAAGATCAAGATCGGCCAGGGGTGGGGCCGCGAGGCGGCCCGCGACCTGCACCGGGTCCGGGCCGCCCGCCATGTCATCGGCGACGACGCCGAGTTGTACGTCGACGCCAACGGCGCGTACACCCGCAAACAGGCGGTGCGGGTCGGCCGGGTCCTCGCCGAGCACGGCGTGGGCTGGTTCGAGGAGCCGGTCTCCTCCGACGACCTGACGGGTCTCAGGCTGGTCCGGGACGCCGTGCTGTGCGATGTGACGGCCGGGGAGTACGGCTTCGACCTGCCCTACTTCGCCCGGATGATCGCGGCCGGGGCGGTCGACTGCCTCCAGGTCGACGCCACGCGCTGCGGCGGCCTCACCGAGTTCCTCCGCGCGGCCGCCCTGGCCCAGGCCCACGGCCTGGAGGTGTCCGCGCACTGCGCCCCGCACGCCCACGCGGCGGCGTGCGCCGCGATCCCCAACCTCCGCCACGTCGAGTGGTTCCACGACCACGTCCGCATCGAGGACATGTTCTTCGACGGCGCCCTGGACCCCACCGGCGGTACCGTCCGCCCCACCCAGGGCGTGGGCCACGGACTCACCCTGCGCACGCAGGAGGTGGAGGAATATCGCGTGGCCTAACCTCATCGGCGTCGCATAAGGTCACCGGCATGTCTCTGCGTCCGCGGCTGCGTGCCGCCCTGCCGGAAGCCATGCGAGCCCGGGACAAGGCGGCGGTGAGCGCCCTGCGCGGGACGCTGTCCGCGCTGGACAACGCCGAGGCGGTCCCCCTGGACGAGTCCGCGCCCCGCGCGGCGGCCCTGGAGGACTCGCCGGCGGGGGCCGGCGCCACCGAGGCGGCTCGGCGCGAACTCGGCGAGCGCGAGGTGGTGGACATCGTGCGCGCCGAGGCCTCCGAACGGCTGGAGGCGGCGGCCCGGTTGACCGCCCCGGCCCATGCCGCCCGCTCCGAACGCCTCCGCGCGGAGGCGGCCGTCCTGCTCCGGTTCCTCGACGCCGCCGAGGCGGACACCCCCTGGAACGGCTCCTAGGACGGTCCCTAGGACGCCCCCCAGGGGATTCCCTGAAACACCCCTGGGCCCCTAGCGGCGGACCAGTTTGCGTGCCGCGAGGGCCGCTCCGGCTCCCACCGTGAGGGCCGCGCCCATCCAGCCCCGGTTGCGCGACGCCCACTGCTGCGGGCTGTCGCCCGTGGCCTCGTCGTCGAAGCGCCCGTGCGCCCCGAAGTCCTGCCCGTGGGGTCCGTCCGCCGGGGCCCACAGGTTGGCCGGGCCGTCGGGCCGGCCCTCGTCCTGCTGCGCGTCGAAGTTCGTCCGCGCCAGATAGCGGTCCAGCAGGCCGGGGGCGATCGCGTTGGCGAGGAGCGTGGCGGCCGTGGAGCCGCCGACCCAGTACTCCCGGCGCCGCGCGTGCGTCGACGCGTGCACGATCGCCCGGGCCGCGACCTCCGGCTGGTAGACCGGCGCGACGGGCCGGGCCCGCCCCGGCATCCGGTTCAGCACCCAGTCGAACTGCGGGGTGTTGAGGCCGGGCAGCTGCACCATCGTCGTCCGCACGCCGCTGCGGGCATGCAGCAGTTCGCAGCGCAGGGACTCGTTGAAGCCCTGGATGGCGTGCTTGGCACCGCAGTACGCCGACTGCAGCGGGATGCCCCGGTAGGCGAGCGCGGAACCGACCTGCACGATCGTGCCGCGGTCGCGCGGCAGCATGTGGCGCAGGGCGGCCCGGGTGCCGAACACGTAGCCGAGGTACGTCACCTCGGTCACGCGGCGGAACTCGTCCGGGGCGACCTCCGTGAACGGCGCGAACACCCCGGTGAAGGCGTTGTTGACCCAGACGTCGATGCGGCCGTACGCGTCGACGATCTGCTGGGCGGCGTCCTCTACGGCCTTGGCGTCGGAGACGTCCACGCCGATGACGAGCGCCTCCCCGCCGGCGCGGCGCACGTCGTCCGCCGCGGCGGCGAGTCCCTCACGCCCGCGCGCGAGCAGGGCGACCGTGTCGCCCCGGGCGGCGAAGGCCCGGGCCGTGGCCCGTCCGACACCGCCGCTGGCCCCGGTCACCACGACCACCCGGCCGTGCCCCTGCGAGGTCCTTGTCGTGCGCACCCGGCATCACGCCCTGTGGTGGGGTACGTCCGGGTCGTCCGTGGGCCGCGGGGGCACGGTGCCCGGGGCGGTCCCGGCGGGCGGGGCCGGCGGCACGGGCGGGTAGGGCATGCCGCCCGCAGCCGCCTGGCCCGTTCGCCCACGGCCCGGGAAACGCGTGCCGGCCGCGTGCTCGCCGCCCGGGCGGGACGGCCGGGCCATGCCGCGCAGCACGAACGCCGCCGCTCCCAGGATCACGGCGGTGATCAGCGCCGCGGCCCAGTCGGGCAGCCCGAGGGCGAGCGCGAGGCCCACGGCGAGCGCGAGGGCCGCGCCCGCGTACAGGGCGAGGGCACCGGACGCGGCGTACAGCGCGGCCTTGCGGCGCTGCTTGCGGGTCTGCTCGCGCAGTTCGTCCCGTACGGTCTCGCGCGCCACCTGTGCCAGCTCGTCGACCAGGTGCTTGTCCAGATGCTCCAGGTGATCCAACGGCTTCATACCCGGCCGGGTACCCTCGCCCCCTGCCCGGTAACGCCGGTGCGGTGTGTCCGGCGCGGGGGGAGATCGTGTGGAGTGATCTCCCCGCCCGGCCGGCGCAACTAGGCTCGTCGGCATGGAGATTCTGGGTGCCACACTGCGCGTCTGCGTCGACGACCTCGAGACCGCGATCCCCTTCTACGAGCGGCTGGCGGGCGGCCCGGCCCAGCGCTTCGAACGGGGCGGTGTCCAGGTGGCGGCGATCGGCTGCTTCCTGCTGATGAGCGGTCCCCCGACCGAGCTGGAGGTGCTGCGCAAGGTCGCCGCGACGATCGCGGTGACGGACGTCGAGGAGACGCACAAGGTCCTCACCGAGCTGGGCGCCCACATCATCGCGGGCCCCATCGCGTCACCGGCGGGCCGCAACCTGATCGCCCTGCACCCGGACGGGTCGGTCTACGAGTACGTGGACCGCCAGGCGTGATCCCGGCCGGGGCCGGTCTCAGCGCCGCCCCGGCCCCATGATCATCTCGGCGGTGATCGCCCAGCGCTCGTGGTCGCGCCAGGCCCCGTCGACGAAGAGCATCTTCGGCGAGAAGCCCTCCAGGCGGAACCCGCAGCCGCGGGCGAGGGCGATCGACGCGGCGTTCAGGGGCTGGACGTTGATCTCCAGCCGGTGCAGCCGCATGGGGCCGAACGCGTACCGCACGACGAGGTCCAGCCCTTCGCGCATCAGCCCGCGCCCGGCGGCGTGCGCGAAGGCGCCGTAGCCCAGCGCCCCTGACTGGAAGCCGCCCTCGACGATGTTGTTGATGTTGATGAACCCGGCGATGGCCCCGTCGGCCTTCTCGCAGACGAGGAAGCCGGCCTTGGACGGGTCCTCGATCAGCCGGCTCGCGTAGGCGGTGTAGGCCTGTGCGGTGTTCGGCGGGAAGAGCCAGGGGTGGTGCAGGTCCTTGCTCTCCCGGGCGCGGGCGGTGAACTCGGCACCGTCCTCGTAGGTGAAGTGGCGTATGCCCACCCGGGGGCCTTCGGCGAGGTAGCGGGATGCGTTGTGCGGCACCCCGCCACAGTAACCGCGCGGCTGGATCTCTTCAGGAACCGGCGACCGGCAGCCGGAGCACGCCGGTCTCCCGCGGTCCGCCGGCCACGGTCACCGGCTTGATCCCCCGGTTGCCGAAGTAGGCGTCGTCGCTCGCCGCGATCACGAAGCGCAGCCGGTGCCCCGTCTCGTACCGGTGCACGATGCCGGGCAGGGTGACGGTGAAGCTCTTGGTCACGTCGGGGACGCGGACCGGCGCGACCAGGCGGCGCACCAGGGTGCGGGTGCCGTCGGGGGCGACGTCGTAGAGCTTGGCGAAGAGGACGAGCTTGTCGGCGGCGTCGCCGGAGTGCTGGGTGCGTTCGGCCTTCGGGGAGACGACCTTGAGCGTGGCCCGGGGCGCGCCCACGACGTCGAGGGGCCGTTCCAGCGGCGCGCTGGTCCAGTCGAGGTAGGTGCCCTTGGTGTCGCGCGGCGGTGAGTCCGGCACGCCGAGGAGGCCGGCCAGCGAGTTCTCCGAGTGGCTCGTGGGGATCGGCCAGTTGGCGTAACCGCGGCTGCCGCGCACCACCTTGTCGCGGTCGTCGACGAGCCTGCCGTCGCCGGAGAGGTACAGCGTGCGGCCGAGGGCGGGGAGGCGGTCGGCGGTGGCGTAGGCGCGCTCGGGGTCGGTGATCCAGTCGCGGTGGTAGGCGAAGGCGGGGCCGGTGTCGACGTCGGCCCGTTTGCGCAGGTGGTGGTCGAACCAGGCGAGGACGCGCCGGCCGACGTAGCTGGTCTCCAGGTTGCCCTTGGACAGGTCGAGTTCGCCGGCGGCCGGGCCGGTGAGGCCGCCGCTGTGGCCCCAGGACTGCCAGATCATCTTCACGGGGGTGCCCCGGCTGGCCAGTGTCCGGTAGGTCGCCGTCGCCTCGTTGAGGTTGAAGAGGGTGTCGGCCTGCCCCTGGACCAGCAGGGTGGGCGTCTTGACGCGGTGCAGGTAGGACGCCGGGGAGACGCGGTGCGCGAAGGCGAGCAGCTCGGCGGTCCGGTCGGCGGGGAACTTCCCGGAGTTGAGGGTGTGGACGGTCCGGCAGGCCTGGGTGACGAAGTGCAGGCAGGTCAGGGAGTTGATCCGGGACGGGTCGAGGCTGGGCTGGAGCAGCGGCTGGCCCTCGCCGATGAGGTAGAAGCCGTTGGTCCACTGCCATTTGAAGACGCCGGGCACGCCGGCGCTGCCGACGGCGTCGTTGGGGGCGAGCGAGTGGGCCAGGTCGTTCCAGGTGATCATCGGGACGAGCGCGTCGAGGCGGTGGTCGACGGCGGCCGTCGCCAGCTGGACGGCGCCGCCGTAGGAGCCGCCGATCATGCCGACGCGGGGGTCGCCGGGGGCGTCGAGGGTGACGAAGTCGGCGGTGGTGCCGTCGTCGGCGGCGCGTTTGCCGCCCAGGAAGTCCACCAGCTGCGCGGCGGCGGCGCCGTCGATGTCCGGGTCGTCGAGGGAGATGAGGCAGCCGCTGCGGCCGAATCCGAGTCCGGAGTAGACGAGGGAGACGTAGCCGCGCTCGGCGAAGGCCTTGCCGATGGTGTCCGTCGAGCCGTCCGACTTGCTGCCGCCGAAGCCGTTCGTGCCGAGCACGGCGGGCGCCGGGTGGTCGCGGTCCACGCCGGTGGGGCGGTAGAGGTCGGCGTCGACCGTGCAGGCCCGCCCGCCGGCCTGGACGGTGAACTTCAGCGGGGTGACGGAGTAGGAGGCGGCGGCGGTCGCGGGCGGGGTGAGGGCGAGCGGGGCGGCCAGGACGGCGCCCAGAGCGAGAGCGAGTGCGCGGGATCTGGGCACGCGTCGGGACACACGGACCTCCACGGTGGGGACGGCGACACCCGGACGACCCGGATACCGGTCGGTATGTACTGGCCGGTAGTCATGGTGTGACACGTGTCAGGGGGCGTCAATCACCGAAACGAGGGTTTCTTGACAGGATTTCAGTAGCGGCCGGTCAGCTCAGGGCCGGTTCGTCGAGCGTCAACGTGCCCGTGTCCGCGTCCAGTTCGGCCCCGACCCCGAGGGGCATCGTCAGCGCGCCCTCGCCGTGCCCGAACCCGAACTCCTCCACGACCGGGACACCGAGCCCGCCGAGCCGGTCGGTGAGGACCGCGCGCACCTCCTCGTACGGACCGCACCTCGCCCACGACCCGAGCGCGATGCCGGCCACCCCGTCCAGCCAGCCGCCGCGCAGGAGTTGGGTCAGGTAGCGGTCCAGTCGGTACGGGCTCTCGCCGACGTCCTCCATCAGCAGCAGCCCGCCGCGGGCACCGGCGTGCGCGTGCGGGGTGCCGAGGTCGCCGGCGAGCAGGCTCAGGCAGCCGCCCAGGGTGACGCCCCGGGCCCGGCCGGGCACCAGTGCGGCACCGCCCGGGGGCGCCGCGGCGATGGTCCGCACGGACTCCGGCTCGAAGAGGGTGGCCCGCAGGTGCTCCTGGGCGCGGGCGTTCTTGAGGAAGTCGACACCGGCGGCCGCGGGCCCGTACAGGGTGACCAGGCCGAGGCGGGTGGCGAACGCCTGGTGCAGGACGGTGATGTCGCTGAACCCGGCGAACACCTTCGGCCCCGCCGCCCGCATCGCCGCCCAGTCGAGCAGGTCGACCGTGCGCTGCGCCCCGTACCCGCCCCGGGCGCACAGCACCGCGGCGACGGACGGGTCGCACCAGGCGTCCTGCAGGTCGGCGGCCCGCTCCGCGTCCGTGCCGGCCAGGTAGTCCAACGTGCCGTGCCGGCCGAGCACATGCGGCGCGGGCACGGGGTCGAGGTCCCAGCCGCGCAGGATGTCGAGCCCGGCCTGCAGCCGCTCCTCGGGCACGGGCCCGCTGGGGGCGACGACGGCCACGCGGGCGCCGGGGGCGAGCCGGGGCGGCCGGACGAGCGGGTTCATTGGCTGTGCTCCAGGGTGGGTGTTCCGAGCGGGTTCACTTGGTGAGCTCCAGGGTGGGGATGCCGAGCGGGTTCAGGCGGAACACCTGGGCGTACAGGGAGAGTTCGGCCTCCAGGGCGCGCACCATGGTCTCCGCCCTGCGGAATCCGTGGCCCTCTCCCTCGAAGGCGAGGTAGGCGTGCGGCACCTGCCGCCCTTCGAGGCGGGCCAGGAAGCGCTCGCACTGGACGGGCGGGCAGATCACGTCGTCCAGCCCCTGGAGCAGCAGGAACGGCACGCGGAGGCGGTCGGCGTGGGTGGCGGGCGAGCGCTCCGCGTACCGCGCGGGCACCTCGGCGAGCGGCCCGATCAGGGACTCCAGGTACTGGGACTCGAAGTCGTGGGTCTCCCCCGTGCCCCAGCCGGTGAGGTCCAGGATCGGGTACTTGATGGTGCCGCAGGCGTAGACGTCGGTCGTGGTGAGCGAGGCCGCCGCGGTCCAGCCGCCCGCGCTGCCGCCGCGGACTGCGAGCCGGCGGCGGTCGGCGGTGCCCTCGTCGGCGAGGGCCAGGGCGACGGCGGCGCAGTCCTCCACGTCCACCACGCCCCACTGCTCGCGCAGCCGCTCGCGGTAGGCGCGGCCGTACCCCGTGGAGCCGCCGTAGTCGACCTCGGCGACGCCGATGCCGCGCGAGGTGAAGTAGGCGATCTCCAGGTCCAGCACGAGCCCCGCGCGGCCGGTGGGGCCGCCGTGCGCCCAGATGACGTACGGCGGCAGCTCCTCGCCGGGCGCGACGCAGGCGGGATGGTGCGGCGGGTAGATGTGGGCGTGGATGTCGCGTCCGTCCGGGCCGGTGAAGGTGCGGATCTGCGGCTCGGGGTAGTACGCGGGGTCCACGGCGTCGTCGTGCTCGGCGCCGATGACGCGGGCGTGGCCGGTGCGCGTGTCCAGTTCCACGACCTCGTGGGCGCTGCGCGGGCTGGCCCCGACGGCGACGACCCGCTCGCCGTGCGCCGCGAGGGTGGGGGCGAACTCGGTCCAGGGCCCGGCGGCGTCGACGACCTCGCCCGTCTCGGGGTCCAGGATGCCGAGGGCGGTGGCGCCGCGGCCGTGCACGACCGCGATCAGCCCGCTCTCCAGCGGTGCGAACCATCTCGACCCGAGTTTCCACAGCGCGTCGCCGAACTCCTCCTCGCGGGGGCACAGCGGCTCCCCGTCGAGGTAGAGGTTCCACCAGCCGGTGCGGTCGCTCGCGTGCAGCAGGCGGCCGTCGTGGGTCCAGTCGGCCTGCGGGATGGACTCCCCGGGGCCGCCGGCGACGGTCCGGGGGTCGTGCAGGGTGCCGTCGGGGCCGACGTCGGCGAGGACCAGTTCGGTGCCGTCCCACGGCATGCGCGGATGGTCCCAGGCGAGCCAGGCCGCCTGCCGCCCGTCGGGCGAGAGCCTCGGCCCGGTCACGAACCGGTGCCTCTCGTCGGTGAGTTCGCGCACGGCGCCGCGGTCCTGGGCGGCGGATCCGTCCAGCGGTACGGCGGCCGGGACGCGGCGCACGTCGGCGGGCCCGTCGCCGGTGAACTCCTCCAGCACGCACCACACCTCGCCCCGCTCCGGCCGGAGCAGCGGCTCGGCCCAGCGCAGGCCGGCGCCCACCGGGGACACGGGCGTGAGCGGGCGCGGCTCGCCGCCCGGCTCGCAGCGGTAGAGCCGCTGGTCGGCGAAGTTCACGAAGACCAGCAGCGGCCCGTCCTCGCCGGGCAGGGCGGCCCACGGGTGTCCGCCGTACTCGATGACCCGGCTGCGCACGTTCCACGGCGCGGGCAGCACCGTCTCCTCCCGGCCGTCGGTGTGCCGCCGCACCAGGGTGCGCCGGCCGCCCTCGGCGGGGCGCGGCTCGGTCCACCACACCTCGTCGCCGACGAAGCCCACGTACTCCGGGTGCCCGTCGTGCGCGGCGGCCAGGGCCGCGTCGATGGGCGAGGGCCACGCCCCGTACGCCAGCGTCCGCACCGTCTCCCCCACTCGTTCAGGCGGTCCGCAGGAACCGGTCGAGCACCTGCACCCCGAAGTGCAGCGCCTCGACGGGGACCCGCTCGTCGACCCCGTGGTACAGGGCGCCGTAGTCGAAGCCCTCCGGCAGCTTCAGGGGTGTGAAGCCGTAGCCGGTGATGCCGAGGCGGGAGAACTGCTTGGCGTCCGTGCCGCCGGACATGCAGTACGGCACGACGTGGCCCTCCGGCGCGAACTCCTCGACGGCGGCCCGCATCCGGGCGAACGTCGGTGAGTCCACCGGCGCCTGCAGGGCCACCTCGCGGTGGTGGAACTCCCACTCCACGTCCGGCCCGGTGAGCCGGTCGAGGGTGCCGCGGAACTCGTCCTCGGCGCCGGGCAGATACCGGCCGTCGACGTACGCCACGGCCTCCCCGGGAATGACGTTGATCTTGTAACCGGCGTTCAGCATGGTCGGGTTGGCGCTGTTGCGGAGGGTCGCCTCGACGAGGTGCGCGGCCGGGCCGAGTTTGTCCAGCAGCGCGTCCACGTCGGTCAGGTCGGTCTCGATGCCGTAGAGGGCCGCGAGTTCGGTGAGGGCGGCGCGTACGGTCGGGGTCAGCCGCAGCGGCCACTCGTGTGCCCCGATCCGCGCGATCGCCTGCGCGAGGCGGGTCACGGCGTTGTCCGGGTTCACCTTGGAGCCGTGCCCGGCGCGTCCCCGCGCGGTGAGCTTCAGCCAGGCGGTGCCACGTTCGCCGGCCGCGATCGGGTAGATCTGCCGCCCGGCCCCGTCGTGGAAGGTGAAGCCGCCGGACTCGCTGACGCCCTCGGTGCAGCCCTCGAACAGTCCGGGGTGCTCGTCGGCGAGGAATCCCGAGCCGTCCTCGGCGCTGGCCTCCTCGTCCGCGGTGAACGCGATGACGACGTCCCGCCGGGGTCGCACGCCCTTGCGGGCCCAGGAGCGCACCACGGCCAGGATCATCGCGTCCATGTCCTTCATGTCGACGGCGCCGCGCCCCCAGACGATCCCGTCGCGGACCTCCCCGGAGAACGGGTGCACGCTCCAGTCGGCGGCCTCGGCGGGCACGACGTCGAGGTGGCCGTGGAGCAGCAGCGCGTCCGCCGAGGGGTCGGTGCCCTCGACGCGGGCGACGACGTTGGTGCGGCCCGGGGTGCGTTCCAGGAGCGTCGGCTCGATCCCGGCCTCGGCGAGCCGCGCGGCGGCGTACTCGGCGGCGGGCCGCTCCCGGCAGTCGCCGCCACCCCGGTTGGCGGTGTCGATCCGGATCAGGTCGGACGTGAACGTCACGACCTCGTCCAGCGCCCGCTCGTCCACCCGCTCAGCCATACTGCTCCTCCACCGCGGCCGAGACGATCGTGGTGACCGCCTTGAAGGCGCGGATGCCCTCGTACATGGTCTCGCTCGTGCAGGCCACCTTCCGCTCCGCGATCCGGTCCACACCCGGCACGAGGGTGGCGGCCATCGCCAGGTGCTCCGCGTCGAACTCGACGGCGACGGTGAACGGGCCGCCCCGCACGGGCTCGTGACGCACCGCCAGGGCCGCGGCCTCCTTGGCGGCGGCCCGGATGTCGGCGGCCGTCCGGGCGGGTGTGCGGCACACGGCCGCGTACCGGGAGACGTGGTCCTTGACGGCGACCTTCAGCGCCCCGGGCGCGTAGCCGAGCGCGTCCTCGCAGGCCACGTCGTCGCCGGTGACCAGCACGACCGGCACCCCGAACTCGGCGGCGACGTGCGCGTTGAGCAGCCCCTCGCTGGCCCGTACGTCGTTCAGCCACACCCCGGTGATGGAGTTGGCGAGGTAGGTGTGCGCGAGGACGCCCTCCATGCCGGCGCCCGCGTGGTAGCCGACGAACGCAACGCCGTCGACGTCGCCGTACTGCACCCCCTCCACCATGGACAGCGCCTTGTGCCGCCCGGTGAGCAACCGGGCCCGTTCGTCCAGCTGCTCCAGCAGCAGATTGCGCATGGTCGCGTGCGCCTCGTTGATGAGCACCTCGTCGGCGCCGCCGTCGTGGAAGCCGAGCACGGCGGCGTTGACGTCGGAGGTGAACAGCGCGCGGCAGCGCTCCCACTGGGACGCGCCGGGCATCACGTCGTCCGGCCAGGTGACGCCGGTGGCGCCCTCCATGTCGGCGCTGACGAGGATTCTCATGACGAACCGTCCCGGGTGCAGATCTTCATGGTTCGTCACGTTACGCGCTGCGGGCGGAACCGGCTACGAGGTGGTCACCACCGTATCGGCAGGTCGGTGATGAACGCGGTGAGGCGGTCGGCGAGGAGCCGGTGGTCGTGGGCCGAGTAGTGCCAGTGGCAGCCGGTGTGGTCCAGGCCGGTGGTGTCGAGGGGCCAGTGGCGGACCCGGCGGTCGCCGGCGGCGGTGCGCTCCCGGACGACCTGCTCGACGTGTCCCGCGAACGGGCCGGTGCCGACGGCCAGGAGGGTGGTGCGCGGGCCGTAGCGCGTCCGCAGCTTCTCCAGGAAGGCGCCGTAGGCGCTGCGGTAGGCGGCGGCGAGGCTCTCGTCCGTCCACGGCTCGCCCGGACCGACCGGTGTCGAGAAGTCGTTCGTGCCGAGGTACACCACGACGAGCTGCGGTCGCCAGGTGCCCGGGTTCTGCCAGACGTCGCCCGGCACGTTCAGCAGCGCGCGGTCGTAGAAGGTGCGGTAGTTCACCTCCGGGGAGCCTCCGCCGTAGTTGCGCACCATGCCCAGGCCCGAGTAGGCGTTGAGCTGGTAGTCGGCCTTCAGCCGCCGGGCGGTGAGGGCACCGTAGCTGACGTCCGCGTTGGTGGTGCGCCTGAGCTGCTCGCCGTCGCAGTCGCGGGAGTCCGAGAGGTTGCCGTAGCCCGCGGTGAGGGAGTCGCCGACGAACTCGATCTGGCGGCCGCGCGCGGCCGGCCTGCTCAGCACGGCGCCGCCGGGCGCGGCGACGAACCCGCCGAACGCGCTGGTGGACCAGGGCGTGTCGTTGCGCTTGACGAGCCGCACGGTGTGCACGCCGTCGCGCAGACCGGTGACCCAGTGGGTGGTCTTGCCCGGCGTGACGAGGGTCGCGACGGTGGTCCCGTCGACCTGGACGTCGTAGTCGGCGGCCGGGTCGTCGAGCACGATTCCGACGCCGGTCCCCCTGACCCGGCCCTCGAAGTACACGCCGGGCCAGCTGTACCGCAGGACGTCCCCGGCGTCCTGCACCCGCCCGGCGGTGTGCACGCTCGCCCGCACTCCGTCCCGGTCCGGCGCGGCGGTGGCGACGGACGCGGTGCCGAGCAGCAGCATCGACGCCGCCGACGCGACCAGCGTCCGGACCCAGGGCAACGGCATGACGGTCCTCCGGACGGCGAGGCGGATGCACGGACAGGACGGCGCATCAGTGACCGTACACCGACAAAAACCATGGTCACCAGGGTCAGTTCCGGAGCCGGTCGAAGCGGAAGGGCAGCAGCGTCTCGGGCCGCCGCCATCGGCGACCTGAGAGCCCACCAACTCCTCGCGGCGGTCGGCCGGTCCGCCCGCACGCGCCTGCTCGACCTGACGGCCGTCCGCTGCGCGAGCACCGGACGGCCAGGGCCCTGTACCTGGCCTGTCTGGCCGACCGGCTGGGCGGCGGCCCGGACCGCTGACCGGCCGCGTCAGCCCGTGCGCCCCGCCACCAGCCACCGGGAGGGCAGCTCGATGCGGGTGCCGTCGGGGCGGTACTCCGTGGTGCTCAGGGGGAGTTCGCCGCTCGCGAGGACGGTGAGCCCCGCCGCGCGCACATACTCGGGCACGGCGTCGTCCGAGACCTCGCCGGGCGCGATGCCGTGCCGGAACACGGGCGCGAGCTTGGCCGGCGGACCGGAGGGGCCGCTCGCCAGGCCCATCAGCACCGGCTTGGCGGCCCCCGAGAGCTCCACGAGGAAGGCGCGGCCGCGGTCCCCGACCAGGGTGGCGATGCCGTCCACGAGCGCCTGCCGGTCGTCCGGCTCGCACTGGTGCAGGACGCCCCGCAGATAGACGTTGGTGTCGCCGAGCTCCGCGTGCAGGGCCTGGGTCTCGCTCTTCTCGACGGCGTCCAGCTGCCGGTACGTCGCCTGGCCCGCCGGGTCGGCACGCCGGGCGTGGTCGAGGGCCGCGGCGGACAGGTCGGCGCCCAGGACCCGCGGGAAGCGGTCGGCGAGGTGACGGGTCTGGGTGCCGTTGCCGCAGCCGAGGTCCACCAGCGGCAGCGCGGGATCGGCCAGGTGCGGTTCGAACAGGGCGAGATGCGGCCCGACGGTCAGGGCCGGCTCCGCGTCCCAGAACACCGCCCCCGGTTCGTCGGACGCCTCACGCCAGAACCCCTCCCAGGACTCCCGGTACCGACTCGTCACGCTCATGTCCGACTCCCCAGGGTGCGAACGATTCCCGCCATGAGTGACGGGCGAGTACGGTGTACCGCGCTCGGGTCGCGGCCACAAGGACGCGGCCCGTTCCTTCACCCCGCGTTCGACACGGTGGTGCTCAGCGGCGCGGCAGGGTCAGCTCGAACCACACCGTCTTGCCGGCCTTCGTCCGGCTGGTCCCCCACTCGCGGGCCAGCGTGCTGACCACGCGCAGGCCGCGTCCGGCGTCGTCGAGCGGGCCCGCGCTGAGCAGCGTCGGCAGTTCGTGGTCGTCGTCCTCCACCTCGCACAGCAGGGTGTCGCCGCGGACCAGGCGCACCTCGACGGGGCGGGCGTGGGAGTGCCGCACGGCGTTGGTGACGAGCTCGCCAACCATCAGCTCGGCGGACGCGACCAGCTTCGCCAGGCCCCAGTCGTGCAGTTGCTCGCGGACCGCCGCGCGGGCCCGGCCCACCTCGGCCGGGTCGAGGGCCAGCCGCCATTCGGCCACGTCGTCCGGTGCGATGCCGTTCAGGCGGGCCATCAGCAGGGCCACGTCGTCCTTGCGGCCGCCGCGCGTGTTGAGGGCGCGGATGATCGTGTCGCAGGCCGCGTCCATGGACGCGGCCGGGTGTGCGGCCGACTCGCAGAGCGTCGCGAGACCCACGCCGATGTCCTCGCCGCGCACCTCCACCAGCCCGTCGGTGCACATCACCAGCCGGTCACCGGGCGCCACCGGGACGCGCACCGCCTCGAAGGGCACTCCCCCGACCCCGATGGGCGCGCCCGTGGGCAGGTCGAGCAGTTCGCTGCGGCCGTCGTCGGCGCGGACCAGGACGGGCGGGATGTGCCCGGCGTTGGCGAGGTGGAGTTCGCCCGCGATCGGGTCGTAGACGGCGTAGAGGCAGGTCGCGAGGTAGGTGTCGCCGAGGCGCTGGGCGAGGTCGTCGAGGTTGCGCAGCAGCTGGGCGGGCGGCAGGTCGAGCCCGGCCATGGTCTGCACGGCCGTGCGCAACTGGCCCATCATGGCGGCCGAGTTCAGGCCGTGGCCCATGACGTCGCCGACGACGAGTGCCGTGCGCCCGCCGTGCAGCTTCACCGCGTCGAACCAGTCTCCGCCGACCCGCCCGAGCAGGGTGCCGGGCAGGTAGCGGGTGGCGATGTCGCAGCCCGCCATGCGGGGCGGGATGTGCGGCAGCATGCTGTCCTGGAGCGTCTCGGCGACGTTCTCCTGGAACGTGTACATGCGCGCGTTGTCGAGGACGAGGCCCGCACGGGCGGCGAGTTCGGCGCCGGTGACGCGGTCCATGTCGTTGAAGACGGGCCGCTCGGGGTGCCGCAGCAGGATCATGAAGCCGAGGACGACGTTGCGCGCCTTCAGCGGCACGACCAGCATGGAGCGGCCCGTGATGAGCGGCCGGATGTCCCGCTTGTCGAACTGCGCGGCGATGGCGTGCCCCATCTCCTCGCTGATGCGCGGCACGAGGACGGGCTCGCCGCTGGTCATGCACTGGAAGAACGGCGTGTGCGCCGGGAACGGCATGGCCTCGCCGACGGGGACGACGTCGTCCCAGCGGCCTGGTTCGTCGGTGTGCTCGACGGCGACCCGGTGCCACATGGTCGTGGTGTCGGGCACGCCCTCGGGGAAGCCCTCGCCGGCGACGACCTGTTCGCGCAGGTAGGTGCCGGCGACATCGGTGAAGCGGGGCACGACGGCCCTGCTGACCTCGATGATCGTGCGGGACAGGTCGAGGGAGGTGCCGATGCGGCCGCTGACCTCGTTGAGGAACTCCAGGCGCTCGCGGACGGCGGCGTACTCCAGGTCCTCGCCCTCGTCGCGCAGTTCCTCGGGGACGGGTTCCCCGGCGGCCAGGGCCCGCGCGGCCCGCTCGCGGCGCGCCCTGCGCTCGGCGCGCCGGGCCACGCCCCAGTCGGGCGTCACGGGCACCCGGTCGTTCTGGCTGAACTCCAGTACCGGGTAGCCGAGTTCGAGGACCTGCGCGACGATGCGGGCGCTCTCGCCGACGCTCATGCTGGGCAGGATCTCGGGGAGCCGGCGTGCGAGGTCCTCCGCGCCGGGGAAGTCGGTGTGCAGGGCGAAGCCGGGCGCGATCCGCTCGAACTCCCCGTCTCCCGCGCGCAGCCCGGCCGCGTCGGCGGCCAGCACGAGCAGCCGTTCGGGTCCGGGGCCGACCAGGGGGTAGGCCCACCACAGGACGTCGACCCGCTCGCTACCGGGTGCGGTGAGCCGGGCGCGGCCCGCGGCCGGGTAGGAGAGCCCCTGGTCGAGGGAGGCTTCGAGGTCGGGTCCGAGGCCGTCGTCGGCGGCGTACGGGGCGGTGTCGGGCTCTCCGGGCAGGGCGCCGGAGACGGGGAGCAGGTCGAGGGCCGCGCGGCCGATCGCCTCTTCCTTGGGGACGCCGAACAGCCGTCGTGCGCCCCGGCTCCAGTGGGAGACGAGGCCCTCGCGGTCGACGACGACCACGGCCAGGGGGACCCGGCCGGGCTCGGTGGGTTCCGTCACCGTGCCCTGTCCAGCCCCGGGGCTGGGGGTGGTGTCCGTCTCGGTGCCACGGTCCATGGCCCAGGCCCTCTCTCCCCACGGATCCGCAAGATCTGTGCCGGCGTCACCACCGTACGGCGCCCGCCGGTCGTGAGGTGAGGCAATGCGGGAAATTGCTCGCGCGGGGTTCGCACCGGCGTGCGACCCCGCGCGCCGGTGCGGTTCAGTCCTCGTGCCCCAGCTGGAGGTCCCGCTCGGTGCGTCCGCCTCCGGCCACCTGGAGGACGGTGGCGACGGGCGGGTAGCCGGCGGCGATGACGGTGTACTCGCCGGTGGACAGGTCGACGAAGCGGAACGTGCCGTCGGGGCCGGTGGTGAGGGTTTCGACGACGTTGCCCGCCACGTCCAGCAGGGTCACCCGGGCGTCCTCCACGGGCCGTCCGCCGCCCGCCCGGACGGTGCCGCGCAGCACGGCGCCCCCGGCCAGCTCGATGTCCCGGCGGGTCTCGCGGGCGGCCTGGACGGTGACGGGGAGCGCGGCCGGGCGGAAGGCGGGCGCGCTGGCGGCGAGGGTGTACTCGCCGGCCACCAGCTCGGTGATGACGTAGCCGCCCTCGCGGCCGCTGCGGGTGGTGGCGACGACTTCGCCGTGCGCGTTGGTGAGGGTGACGGTGGCGTCCCGCACGGGTGTGCCGTCGGCGGTGACCACGCTGCCGACGAGGTTCCCGGCGCCGCCGAGGACGATGTCGAGTTCGACGGGGCGTTCGCCGACGGTGACGGAGACCGCCTGCGGCTGGTGGCCGCCCGCGGCGGCGATCAGCACGTACGAGCCCGGGCCCGGGGTGGCCAGCGCGTAGCGTCCGTCCTCGCCGCTCGCGCCGCGCCCGGTCTGCCGGCCGGTGACGTCGATGAGCGTGAGCGCCGCGCGGGGCACGACGGTCCCGTCGTGGTGCTGCACCGAGCCGCAGACGGGCACTCCGGCGGTGTGCGCGCCGCGCGCCTGCGGGATCGGGGCGTTCCCCGGCGCCGTGTCCGGGTCGGTGACGGAGGCGTTGTGGGACACCAGGGGTTTCTCCTTGAGGAAGAAGGCGATGACCAGTCCGAGGACGAGCACCGGCACCAGGTAGAGGAAGATCCGCGGCATGGTGTCGGCGTACGCCCGGATGTAGCCGTCGCGCAGGGCCGGGGGCAGGGAGTGCACCAGCTGCGGGGTGAGGGACTCCGGGTCGGGCAGCGGGGTCCCGGCACGCGTCGGCAGGCGGTCGGCCAGGGCGTCGGTGAGCCGTTCGGCGAGGAGGGCGCCGAAGACGGCGGCTCCGACGCTGCCGCCGATCTGCCGGAAGTAGTTGTTGGCGCTGGTGGCCGTACCGAGGTCGGCGGGGCGCACGGAGTTCTGAACGGCGAGGATCAGCACCGGCATCACCATGCCGATGCCGGCGCCGAGGACGGCCATCCAGACGCTGTAGTGCAGGCGGGGCGTGCCCACCTCCAGGCGGGACAGCAGCCACATGCCGACGACGGAGAGGGCGCCGCCGAGGATCGGGTAGACCTTGTAGCGGCCGGTGTGGCTGATGAGCTGTCCGGCGATGACCGAGGCGCCGACGATGCCGGCCATCATCGGCAGCATGAGCAGGCCCGACTCGGTGGCGGAGACCCCGTCGACCATCTGCAGGTAGGTCGGCAGGTAGCTGGCGGCGCCGAACAGTCCGACGCCGGTCACCAGGCCGACCAGGCCGGTGATGTTGAAGACGGAGTCCCGGAACAGCCGCAGCGGCATGAGGGGTTCGGCGGCGAAGCGCTCGACGACGAGGAAGAGGACGGTCGCCGCGGCCGCTCCGGCGCCGAGGCCGAGGATCGTGCGCGAGTCCCAGGCGTACTCCGTGCCGCCCCAACTCGTGAGCAGGAGCAGGCAGGTGGAGGCGGCGGTCAGCAGCAGCGCGCCGAGGATGTCCAGCCGGGCCCTGACGGCCGGTTTCGGGAGTTTCAGCGCGACGGCGACGACGGCGAGGGTGAGCAGGCCGAAGGGCACGTTGACGTAGAAGCACCAGCGCCAGGAGAGGTGGTCCGTGAAGTAGCCGCCGAGCAGGGGCCCGGCCACGGAGGCGAGGCCGAAGGCGGCGCCGATCAGGCCCATGTACCGGCCGCGCTGCCGGGGCGGCACGATGTCGGCGATGATCGCCTGCACCCCGATCATGAGGCCGCCCGCGCCGACGCCTTGCAGGGCGCGGAACGCGATCAGCTGGTCCATGGTCTGCGCCCGGCCCGCGAGCGCGGAGCCGGCGACGAAGACGACGATGGCGAACTGGAAGACGCCCTTGCGGCCGAGGAGGTCGCCGAGCTTGCCGTAGATGGGCAGCCCGACGGTGGCGGTGAGCAGGTAGGCCGTGATCGCCCAGGACATCCGGTCCAGGCCGTGCAGCTCACCGACGATCTTCGGGAGGGCGGTGGCGACGATCATCTGCTCCAGGGCGGCCAGGAGCAGGGCCGACAGGAGCGCGAGGAAGACCAGCCGCACCCGCCGCGGGCTCAGCCGGGCGGCCTCGGTCGGGGGTGGTGGGGGGCTGTCGGGGGGTGCTGCCGCCGGTTCGTCCTGCGCCAGAGTGATACCGCCCACCTACCGCTCCCCTCGTCGCGCTGCCGCACAATTACCGCGTAAAAGCGACAACTACGAGCAAGCGCGACGAGTTACGGCACGGGAGCGAGCCGTACGGAGATCACCCGAACCGGTGAGGGGCACAACGGCCCCCGGGGGTCGGGACCTTGGGAGCGGCTACTTCTCGACCTCGGCGGCGAGCCGGGCGAGCACCGCGTCATAGATCCGGCCGAGACCCTTGGGCGCGAACGTCTTCTCGAAGAAGCCGCCGATGCCGCCGGCGCCGGTCCAGGTGGTGGTCACGACGACGCGGGACTTGCCCTCCCCGGCCGGGGTGACCCGCCAGGTGGTGACCATGGACGAGTTGCGGTCCTTCTCGACCAGCTCGCCGTCGGTGGGCTCGCTGACCTCCAGGAGGCAGTCGCGCACGCGCTTGCTGGTGGCCTGGAGCCGCCAGTGGACGAGGGTGCCCTCGCCGTCGCCGCCCTCCCGGACCTCGTACTCGCTGAACTGCTCGGGCAGCAGCTTCGCGCGGGTGCCGCTGTAGTCGGCGAGGGCGTCGAACACCGTCTCCGCGTCCGCCGCGACGATCCGCTCCGTAGTGGCTTCGACCTGCGCCATCGCTTTCCTCCAGGACATGGTTGCTCGGGGGTCGGGGCAAGCCAACCACCCCGCCGCCCGGCGCCCCAAATCGGGGTCGCCCAACCCGGTCGAACACGTTCGGAAAACACCCCCGCACGATCAAGGGAACATGTGTTCTATTCTGTGGGCAGTGCTACCGAGGAGGCGTCATGCGCTGGGAGAACCTCACAGTGGACTCCGAACACAGCCGGGCCGATGCCGCGCTGTTCGGCGCGGACGCGGTGACGACCCGCACCTTCGACACGCCGGAGTTCGCCGGGATCACGTTCCACGAGATCCGGGCCCGTTCGATCATCAACCGGGTGCCGGCGGTCTCACGGATGTCGTTCCAGTGGACGGTCAATCCCTACCGGGGCTGCACGCACGCGTGCGTGTACTGCTTCGCGCGCAAGACGCACAGCTACCTCGACCTCGACACGGGCCTCGGCTTCGACAGCCAGATCGTCGTCAAGATCAACGCACCCGAGCTGCTGCGCCGGCAGCTCGGCTCGCGCCGCTGGCAGGGCGAGCACATCGCGATGGGCACGAACGTCGACTGCTACCAGCGCGCCGAGGGCCGCTACCGCCTCATGCCGGGCATCATCTCGGCCCTGCGCGACCACGCCAACCCCTTCTCGATCCTGACCAAGGGCACGCTCATCCTGCGCGACCTGGACCTGATCCGGCAGGCCGCCGAGGTGACCGACGTGGGCATCTCCGTCTCGGTGGGCTTCACCGACCAGGAGCTGTGGCGCACCGTCGAGCCGGGCACGCCCGCGCCCGAGCGGCGCCTGGAGGTCGTGCGGACCTTCGGCGAGCACGGCATCGGCTGCGGGGTGCTGATGGCGCCGGTGATCCCGTTCCTGAGCGACCGGCCGGACCAACTGCGGGCCACCGTACGGGCGATCGCGGCCTCCGGCGCCACGTCCGTCACGCCCCTGGTGCTGCACCTGCGGCCCGGCGCCCGCGAGTGGTTCATGACCTGGCTGGGGCAGCACCACCCGTACCTGGTGCCCCGCTACGAGCGGCTGTACGCGGAGGGCTCCTACGCCCCGAAGTGGTACCAGCGCCGGATCACCCGTCAGGTGCACAAACTGGCCGAGGAGTACGGCATCGGGCCCACGCGCGCGGGGATGCCGCGGCGGATCCGGCCCCCCGAGCCGGCGGAGGAGCCCCCGGTGTCCGGGCCGACCCAACTCTCGCTCATTTAGGAGCATACGAGCGCTTCCAAAGATCCAATTGGGTCATGAGTTTGACGGAATGAGTTCTTCCGGGACCGCTTTCCGGGACGATGCGGCGAGGACGGTGACCCTCGCGGCCCGACATCCCGCCGTCCTGGGAGGACTCCATGAGAAAACGCGCAGCCGCGCTGTGCGGCGCCGCCGTCGTCATGGCCGGGACCTTCACGGCCGTTCCCGCCGAGGCGAGCGCACCGAGCACCGCCAACTCCGCGCACACCGCGAAGCTCACCTGGAAGAACTGCGCCACCGACAGCTACCCGACGCTGCAGTGCGCGTCCCTGAAGGTGCCGCTGGACCACCGCAGGCCGCACGGCGAGCAGATCACCCTCGCCCTGTCGCGCGTCCCGCACACCGCCGAGACCTACCAGGGCCCGCTCCTCGTCAACCCGGGCGGTCCCGGCGGCAGCGGTCTGACGCTCGCCGGGTTCGTCGCGTCCGCGCTGCCGAAGGAGGTCGCGGCCCAGTACGACGTCATCGGCTTCGACCCGCGCGGCGTGGGAAAGAGCGAGCCCGCCCTCGACTGCGAGCCGGGCCACTTCGACCCGGTGCGCCCCGACTCTCTGCCGTCCACACCCGCGATCGAGAAGGCCAACCTCGACCGCGCCAAGTCCTTCGCCGCCGCCTGCGGCGAGAAGTACGGGCACCTGCTGCCGTACGTCAACACCACGAGCGCCGTGCGCGACATGGACGCCGTCCGGCGGGCCCTGGGCGCGGAGAAGATCAACTACTTCGGCTACTCCTACGGCACCTACCTCGGCGCGGTCTACGCCAGGTTCTTCCCGGAGCGGGTCCGGCGGCTGGTCCTGGACTCGGTCGTCGACCCCACGGACGTGTGGTACGAGGCCAACCTCAACCAGGACGTGGCCTTCGACGACCGCCACCGCGCCTTCCTCGCCTGGGTCGCCGAGCACGACGCGGCGTACCGGCTGGGCACCGACCCGGAGAAGATCGAGGCCAAGTGGTACGCGATGCGGTCCGCCCTCGCGAAGAAACCGGCGGGCGGCACGGTGGGCGCCTCGGAACTGGAGGACACCTTCATCCCGGGCGGCTACTACAACGGCTACTGGCCGGACCTGGCAGAGGCGTTCGCCGCGTACGTCAACGACAAGGACCCCGAGCCGCTGGTCGAGGCGTACGAGGACTTCGGCGCGGTGGACGCCTCCGGTGACAACGGCTACAGCATCTACACCTCGGTGCAGTGCCGGGACGCCGGCTGGCCGCGCGACTGGCGGCAGTGGCGCAAGGACAACTGGGCGGTGTACGCGAAGGCGCCGTTCATGACCTGGAACAACGCCTGGTACAACGCGCCGTGCGCGTTCTGGCCGGTGGACTCGCTGCGCCCGGTGAACGTCGCCAACGGCAAGCTGCCGCCCGTGCTGCTGTTCCAGGCGACCGGCGACGCGGCCACTCCGTACCAGGGCGCCGTCACCATGCACCACCTGCTGGCCCGTTCCAGCCTGGTGGTCGAGGAGGGCGGCGGCAACCACGGCATCACGCTGAGCGGCAACGCCTGCCTGGACGAGCACCTGGCGGCGTACCTGACCGACGGCACCGTGCCGCGCGGGTACGGCGAGGCGGACGCGGTGTGCGAGGCGCTGCCGGACCCGAAGCCGGCGGCGTCGGCCGGGGCCTCGGCGAAGACGGGATCGGCCACCGCGAAGGGCTCGACGCTGCACGGCCTGCTCGGCTTCCGCGGCTGAGAGGTTGAGCGGTCGAGCGGCTGAGCGGTTGACGGACCGTCCGGTGGGGGCGGGCACTGTCAGTCCCATGGTCCACCATGGACCCATGAGCGAGCTGACGAGCATCCCCGCCCCCGCCGGGGCGACCTTCGACGGCGTCGTCAAACGCACCGCCGGCGCCGAGCACATACCCGACGACCGGCTGCCGGCCGTGTCGGCGGTGCGGGTCGCCGGGCTGGTGCGCCCCGCGTTCCTCATGGAGGTAGAGGCGTTCGCGGTGGTGGCGCCGTGACTGGGCTCCGGATACGGGAGATGGCGCTCACCGACTGCGACCGGGTCGCGGAGATCCGGGTCCGCGGCTGGCAGCACGCGTACCGGGGCATGATCCCGCAGTCGTACCTCGACGGCCTCAGCGTCGCGGAGGACGCCGAGCGGCGCCGTACGCGCCTCGCCCGGGCCGAGGGCGGTGTGGTGAACCTGGTCGCTGAGGACGCGGGCGGCGAGGTCGTCGGCTGGGCCTGCCACGGGCCGTACCGGGAGGGCGAAGTCCTCACGGAGGACGCCGAGTTGTACGCCATCTACGTCCACCCTGACCATGTCGGCCGGGGAGCGGGTCAGGCGCTGCTCGCGGAGTCCGTCTCGCGCTGCGCCGCCGCGGGCCCCGGCCGTCTCCTGCTGTGGGTGCTCAAGGAGAACGCCCGGGCCCGCCGCTTCTACGAGCGGTCCGGCTTCCGGCCGGACGGCGCCGAGGAGCCCTTCGAGGTGGCGGGCGTCGCGGTGCCGGAGGTGCGCTACAGCAGGGCCCTCTGACTCACCGTGGCGGGCGCCGCCGTGCCCGAGGTGCGCTACAGCAGGGCCCTCTGACCTCACCTCTGCCGGGGGATCCGCCCCAGCGCCCGCACCGCCGCCTCGGCCAGCGCCGGGTGCGCCAGTGCCTCGTTCAGCACGGGCCTGGCCCTGCGGTCCCCCAGCGTGCCCAGCCCGTCCACACAGGCGAGGGCCACGCGGCGGTACGGGTCGTGCGGGCGCAGCCGCCGCTGGAGGGTGGTGATCAGCGCGGGCACGGCCTCCGGGGCGCGCAGCTCGACCAGGAGGCGGACGGGGTGCAGGGCGTAGGCGACGCGCAGTTCGTTGGTGGCGAGGGCGGCGGCCGCGCGGGCGGTGCGGGGGTCGCCGAGGCGGGCGAGGGCGTGGGCCGCGGAGGCGCAGCGCGGTGGGTCACGGTGGTTGAGCAGCAGCACCAGGGCTTCGAAGGCCCGCCGGTCCCCCGCGAGCCCCAGCCGGAACGCGGCCAGCTCCCGCGCCCAGAGCGGCTGCCCGGGTTCGGTCAGCACCGCCGCCAGGGCGTCGAGGTCGTCGGTCGCCACGAGCCGCTCGAACGCGGGTGCCGCCCCCGACTCCTGCCGCAAGCGCTCCGTGAGTGATCGCAACTCTTCGTCCATGACACCCTTGGCATACCCCCGCGATGCGTCACTCACAACCGATGGACTTCAGTTCCCGTGAGAGCACCGGATGCTCGATCAGGCCGAAATGATCCATTTCGGTGATATTGAAGGAGATCTCATCGGCTCGGGCGCTGTGGCGCTGCACGGCGGCCTGCATTCCGGGCAGATGTTCTTTGTAGTCGGCGGAGAGCACGACGTGGACCGCGTCCGAGATCTCGGCAACGCGCGAAACGCGCACACCGAACTGGTCGTATCCGACAGGGTCCCAGTAATGAATCATATCGTCCGCCAACTGACGGACCTGACCGAAATCTTTCGCCGCGATTCTGCTCGCATAGGTGCAAAGTGATCGAAAACCATTGAGATCCGGAGCGAGATCGACCAGTTTCTTCAGGACAGGCAGCGGATCACGGCGGTCGGCCGAGGCGAACAGCCGGGAGATGGTCATCGTCGACCGGTTGGCATTGGGGTCGAGCAGCAGCGCGCCGGCGAGCGGCGGACGCCAGCGGCCGGAAACGCCCGTCCAGTACTCCGCCAACTGGAGCACCAGGTCGGCCCCGAGGGAGAAGCCGACCAGGACGATCCGCTTGTCCGGATGGTCGTGACCGATCTGCTCCACCAGGCCGGCCACCATCTCCACATGCCTGCGCACCGGCACCGGAGGGAGCTGATCGGTGTCCCAGGGGGCGTAGCCGGCGAGGTTGACCGCGATGCCGTGCGTATCGTGCGACTCCAGATACCACTGGTAATCCGTGGCATCCAAACCCAGTCCGTGGAAGAACACACTCACGGTGCGGGAATCGGCCACACGTTCCAAGTAGGTCAGCTGTCCGAAATGCTTGTTCGTCAGGCTGGCTGGAGGAGAAACGGTTGCCATGGAATCGGCCACTCTCTTGATGGGGCGGGTGATGAACGCGCTGCCGGGAGACCTCAGACCATAGTTCAGTACCCGGTTCCGAAGGGCAGGAATCGGATTTTCCGCCCGAGTGGTTCTCCCCTTCGCGCTTCAGCTTCTCCCCACACGGGTAGAAAAGGATCCGACCTGAGAGATACCTGTGCGACTCACCCGCGTCAGTTCCATGCGGGGGCAATGGAACATCACGATCCATTTACGTCGGACGATCCAACGGGCCAGGGGGGCGTGCTTCATTGGAAGGTACGTTGAGCGAGTCGGAAGCGGCTCGGCTGATCTTTGATCACTCACTGTCCCGGGACCGGGTGGGGCGCATCGGGGTGGAGCTCGAGTGGTTCGTCCTCCCCGTGGACGACCCCACGCGCCGACCGGTCCGCGACGAGCTGGCGTACCTCGGCCGCCTCGCCGAGGCACCGTTGCCCCGCAAGGGCCGTATCTCCTGGGAACCCGGCGGGCAACTGGAGCTGAGCGGCGTGCCGCACGACTCGCTGGGCGAGTGCGTCGAGGCCGTCGCCGCCGACCTCGCCGTCCTGCGGACACGCGCGCGCTCGGCCGGAATGCGGCTGCTGGGCGGAGGACTGGACACCCGTCCGCCCCACTTCACCGTGGCGTTGCCGCGTTACCAGGCCCTGCGGCGCTACTACGCGCACTTCGGCAGCCAAGGCGACACGCTGCTGTGCAACACCGCGTCCGTACAGGTGAACGTGGACGCGGGTGACGGCTCCGACGGATGGCGCGGACGGTCCAGGCGCTGGCTGATCACGAACTCCCTGGGGCCGGTGCTGATGGCCATGTTCGCGAATTCACCGGTGTCATCGGGCCGGGACGGGTGGGAGGAGACCGTGCTGTCCGGCCGCCAGTTGCTGCGCCTTCAGACGGACCGTTTCCGCAGCGGGCCGCTCCCCCGGGGCGGGGACCCGCGCGACGCGTGGACCCGCTACGCGCTGGACGCGGGGGTGGTGGCCATTCGCCGTTCCGCGTGGCCGCGCCCCGGGGACGCGCACCCGCCGGCGGTGTGGACGGCGGCGCCTGACGGAATGTCCCTCAGAGCGTGGTTACGGGGAGCGGGACCGCGAGAGGTGCGGGCCGATGACGTCTTCCACCACTTGAAGTCCCTGGTGCCACCCGTGCGGGCCTGCGGGCACCTGGAGTTGCGCATGATCGACGCCCAGCACGCCGACGACTGGGTGGTGCCCGTCGCCGTGGTCGCGGCCCTCCTGGACGACGAACCGACCTCCGACGCGGCCGCGGCCCTCATCGCCGCACGCTCCCTGGCCCCCGGCCCGCAGGACTGGATCGACGCGGCGCGGCAGGGCGTGGCGAACCCGTCTCTGGCCGACCTCGCGAGGTCGGTCATGGCCCTGGCGCTGTCCGGACTTGAGCGGCTCGGTGTGTCCCCTGCCCTGTACCACCGGGTGGAACGTTTCGCGGAAACCTACACATTGCGCGGGTTCGCGCCCGCCCACCTGCGGTGTGCGCACCGCCCAGCGGTCGCCTCACCCCTGACCGCGAAGGAGTGACCAGGCTTGATATCCGCCCGCAAGGAGTCACTGCGCGAGGCCCTGGCCGACATGTGCCACCACCAGCAGGGCAATCACGGGTGGTCCGCCTTCCACGAGTGTCTGCGCGAGGTGGCCGCGTCCGGGAGATCGGCAGGGCTTGACCGGTTGTTGTCCGCGCTGTGGCGCAGGCGGCCGGACATCAGTGACGCTCACGCCATCACTCTGCTGGGCATCGCGGTGCGGCACCTCGTCACGCACGACGGCAGGCACACGGAGGCACTCGACACCGAACTGCCGCTCGCCCGCCGGGTCCCGGCTCTCGCCCGTCTGCTGGAAGAACGGTGCGACGCCCTCGCGCATCTGATGGACCGCCATTCGAACTCCTACACCGGCGCGCGGCGCTTCCTGCTTCCGCAACTGGTCATCGGGGCCTTCGTCGCGTCGCGGAGTGTCCGACGGGTCCGCCTGCTCGACCTGGGCACCAGCATCGGCCTGCTCCCCCGGCAGCTGAACAACGAGGTGATCTTCAGCCGATTCGCCGGGGACCTCCGCTGGCATCCGGCCGCGCCCCCCTTCCGCCGCATCCCCTTGGAGTTGGCGTGCGGCGTCGACCGGCCCCCGCTGCCCACGCTGGACTGGGTGCGCACGTGTCACGGCCCCTCCGACTACTACGAGCAGCGGTTCGAGGAGGTCCTGTGGTCCCTGGACCAGTCGAAGGCGGCGGAGCAGGAGGTGCTGCTGCGACCTCTCGACATCCTGGACCGGGCAGGACTCGCCGACATCCTGACATCCCTCCGCATCAACGTGGTCACCTGCAACTTCGTCCTCTATCAGTACGGCGACGAGATCAAGCGGCGGCTGGTCGACACCGTCATGAGCGCACTGGACGCCCCTGGTCTGATGCTGGTCATGGAGCCCAGCCACGCGCTCGCCCGCATGGGATGCACCGTCCAGGCCTATCTGGACGGCAGCACAGAGCCACTGCACGTCGCCGACGTCTCCGACGCGCATTTCCTGGGGGAAGTCACCCTGCGCGCCGGTATGGACGTCCTGGCCGGCCCGTGATCGGCGGGGGAGAATCGGAATGATCAACAACTCACTGATGGTGGAGAAGGCGGCCGCGTTCGTGGGCCGGCACAAGGCGGCGGTGACGCTGACGGGAGGAGTGCTGGGTGCCGCCCTGGGCATCTACAGCGACGAGGCGCGGGCGGTGATCGCCTGGACGTGGAGTCATGTCATCGCCGGCGGCACTCTGGTGACCCTGGCCGTCGCGGGCGTCTTCTCCCTGGCGTGGTGGGCCCGGGGCCTCACCGAGCGGCGCCGCGAGCTGCGGCGCGAGGTCGTCCGGCAGTTCTTCGACATCCATGCGGACGACTTCGAGGAGGACCTGCCGTCGGACAACGCCGTCATCGGCAGGCAGCTCTGGTATCTGGAGCGCACCACCGAGTCCTCCGACCTCGTGGTCCTGCTGCACGGCCTCGGGCTGGACGCGGACGACTTCCGCCCGTTCATGAACGTGGCCCGCCAGCACACGGCCGCCATCACGCTGTTCGGGCACAACGTCGAGGAGGCCAGGGACAATCGGTACCGTCCGATCGGCATGGCGCTCCACGCCGACCTCATCAGCGGCGCCATCAACAACCTGCAACGGCAGTACCCGTACAAGCGGTTGACGCTCGTGGGGTTCTCCGTCGGGTGCGACATGCTGTTCCAGCTGGCCGAGCTGTGGCGCGACCACCCGGAGCGACAGCCGAAGATCAGATCGATGCTGCTCCTGGACCCGAACATCAACCACTCCACGATGGTCATCTCGGGCAAAGTCGCCCGTCTCAACCCGGAGCAGCCGCTGGCCGAACTGAAGCGCATCGCACAGGTGCCGGAGGAACTCGTGGAGTTCCAGAACTTCTGCGAGTACCTGCACAAGATCAGCGGCAAGGACCTGTGCCAGGTCCAACGGTACGCGGCCGACTTATGGGCCTACTGGGAGCCGGACGGCCAGTACGAGCTGTTCTTCCAGCGGCTCGAACGCGTCAGGGCCATCAGCGACACGACGCGGGTCTTCTTCTCGATGCACTTCGAGCAGCGTTTCAACGACGTCGTCGCCCGGGCCCGGCAGCGAGGCATCCGGCAGGTTTTCGACCTGCGCAGGGTGGACCACTTCGAGTTCTGCCAGGACGCGTTCCTCAAGCGGGAGATCGGCGCGCTGCTGCGCGCCTGACGAGGGAGGCGTACGCCACACAACGGGGACTGGCGTGCTCGTTACCCGCCGGTTAAGCTCAGACGAGCGAGTTACCCACTCGCCTTCCTCGCGGCGGTCTGGTGACGCGGCCACCGCGGGAGCAGTCGGTTCGGTGCCTCAGGTACCGCAGTACGGCTCGGCCCCGGGACAGGGCCGGTCGGAACGGCCGTTCCCCTCCGGGCGTGTGCACGCCCCGTGGAGACGGCACCGGGCGTGTGCGCTCAGCAGCCCGGCCCAACACCCGCGCTTCTCACGCACCCGGTGCGCCCGGGGTCCGGCTTCCGCCGGGCCGCCCTCGGCGCACCCGGGCGGCGTTCCCCGTCGTCACCCTCATCCTGGAGTCCCGCGATGGCCACTCCCCTTTCCGACCCGTCCCTGTCCCCGCTGCGGACCGTCGCCGTCGTCGGCCTCGGCACGATGGGCACCGGCATCGCCGAGGTCCTCGCCAAGGCCGGCCGCGAGGTCGTCGGCATCGACATCAGCGAGGCCCAGGCCGCGAAGTGCGTCGCCGCCCTGGAGGCCTCCACGGCCCGTGGCGTGGAGCGCGGCCGGCTGACCGAGCAGGACCGCGCCGAGATCCTCGCCCGCGTCCGCACCTCCGCCGACCTGCGGGCCGCGGCCGACGCCGACCTGGTCATCGAGGTGGCGCCGGAGTCGTACGAGGTCAAGCAGCAGATCTTCCGGGAGCTCGACGGGATCGTGCGCCCCGGGACCATCCTGGCGACCGGCACCAACGCGCTGTCCGTCACGCGGCTGGCCGCCGACTCGGCGCGTCCGGAGCGGGTGCTGGGCCTGCACTTCTTCAACCCGGCCCCGGCGATGAAGCTGGTCGAGGTCGTCTCCTCGGTGCTGACCGCGCCGGCGGCCGTCACGGCGGTCACCAACCTCGCCCTCGACCTGGGCAAGGAGCCCGTCGCGGTCGGCGACCGCCCCGGCTTCGTCGCCGACGGCCTGCTGTTCGGCTACCTCAACCAGGCCGCCGCGATGTACGAGGCGAAGTACGCCTCCCGCGAGGACATCGACGCCGCGATGCGGCTGGGCTGCGGTCTGCCCATGGGCCCGCTGGCGCTGCTCGACCTGATCGGCGTCGACACCGCCCGCACGGTCCTGGAGGCCATGTACGCCGCCTCCCGTGACCGGCTGCACGCCCCCGCGCCCATCCTCAAGCAGCTCAGCGAGGCGGGCCTGACCGGCCGCAAGGCGGGGCGCGGCTTCTACACGTACGAAGCGCCGGGCAGCGGCACGGTGGTGCCGGACGCGCTCACCCCGCAGGAGGGCGGTGACGCGGTCGCCGGCCGCACGGTCCGCTCGGTCGGTGTCGCGGGCTCCGGCACCATGGCCTCCGGGATCGCCGAGGTCTTCGCCAAGGCCGGGTACGAGGTCGTGCTGGCCGCCCGCAGCGAGGAGAAGGCGCAGGCCGCCAAGGCCCGGATCGGCAAGTCCCTGGCCCGCTCGGTCGACAAGGGCCGGATGACCGCCGAGGCCGCCGCCGGGACCCTGGACCGCATCACGGCCACGGGCACGTACGACGACTTCGCCGACGTCGACCTGGCCCTGGAGGCGGTCGCCGAGGACCTGGAGGTCAAGCGGCAGCTGTTCGCCGCGCTGGACAAGGTCTGCAAGCCCGGCGCGATCCTGGCCACCACCACCTCGTCCCTGCCGGTCGTCGCCTGCGCCCGGGCCACCTCGCGCCCGCAGGACGTCATCGGGATGCACTTCTTCAACCCGGCACCGGCCATGAAGCTGGTCGAGGTCGTCCGCACGGTGCTGACCGCCGACGACGTCCACGCCACGGTCCGCGAGGTCTGCGGCAGGATCAGGAAGCACGCCGTCGACTGCGGGGACCGCGCCGGTTTCATCGTGAACGCGCTGCTGTTCCCGTACCTCAACAACGCGATCAAGATGGTCCAGGAGCACTACGCCTCGCTGGACGACATCGACGCGGCGATGAAGCTGGGCGGCGGTTACCCGATGGGCCCGTTCGAGCTGCTGGACGTCGTCGGGCTCGACGTCTCGCTCGCCATCGAGAAGGTGCTGCACCGCGAGTTCCGCGACCCGGGCCTCGCCCCGGCGCCGCTGCTGGAGCACCTGGTGGCCGCGGGCTGCCTCGGCCGCAAGACCGGCCGTGGCTTCCGCGAATATGCCAAGCGCTGAGCGTCCCGGCGACTGGTTCCGGTCCGGCTCCGAGTGGGGCGGCCTGCTCGGCCCGGACCGGTTCCCGCCCCCCTCCGGCGGGGGCGGGGAACCGGCATCCCGCGGGGGCGGAGGACCAGCTCATGCGCACCGAGCTGCGCACATGCAGTACGTTCAGGGCATGTCCCAGCCCGCCAAGTCCTCACGTACACCAGCTACGACCGACGCGCCGGAGAGTGCCGCGGGGTCCCGTGCCGCCGCCCAGCGGCTCAAGATGCGCCGGGAACTGGCGGCCGCCGCGATGGAGCTGTTCGCGACCAAGGGGTACGAGGCGACCACCGTCGACGAGATCGCGGCCCAGGCCGGGGTCGCCCGCCGCACTTTCTTCCGCCACTTCCGCTCCAAGGAAGAGGCGATCTTCCCCGACCACGACGACACCCTGATCCGCGCCGAGGCGGTGCTCAACGCCGCGCCGGCGCACGAGCATCCGCTCGACACGGTGTGCCGCGGCATCAAGGAAGTCATGAGGATGTACGCGGCCCGGCCGGAGATCTCGGTCGCCCGCTACAAGCTGACGCGCGAGGTGCCCACCCTGCGCGAGGCGGAGATCGCGTCGGTGGCCCGCTACGAGCGCCTCTTCACCCGCTACCTGCTCGGCCACTTCGACGAGCGCGCGCACGCCGACGACGCCAACGACGACCCGCTGCTCGCCGAGGTCGCCGCGTCGGCCGTGGTCACCGCCCACAACCACGTGCTGCGGCGCTGGCTCAGGGCCGGCGGGCAGGGGGACGTCGAGGCGCAGCTCGACCACGCCTTCGCGATCGTGCGCAAGACGTTCGGCACCGGCATCGGCGCCGGACGCTCCGCGGAGCCCCAGCCGGCGGCGGCCACGGCCTCGGCGCAGGGCGAGGTGCTGGTCACGGTCGCCCGCACGGACGCACCGCTGGACGAGGTCATGCGGACGATCGAGCAGGCGCTCAAGGAGCGCTGAGCGCCCCAGCGGCACTGTGATGACGGCCACCCCACGGGGTGGCCGTTTTGGCATGTCAGGGGCCGTTTTACAGCCCCTTGACGGCCCCATTCGATCGATCATCGCTCGTTTGTTACGTAAAGATTTCATCTGAGAGCAAGTTCTGGCACTCAGTGCCTTGCGGGGTGACACGCGGTGTCATACGTTGAAGAGGTCCGGGCGACGTCCCAGCGGGCCCCGCGCCCGTCCGCCCCGGACGCCTGCGTCACAGGCAACCTCCCGCGCCACCAGCGCTGCCGAACAGCACCACCGCCGAACCGACGGCACACCCTCAACCCTCAGCAGCACCGACGTAACCATCGGCGCCCCTCCCTCAGGGCGCTCACCGCCGGAGGCAACACCGTGACCGTGAAGGACATCCTGGCCGCGATCCAGTCGCCCGACTCCACGTCGGAGGACTTCGCCGCCCTCCCGCTCCCCGAGTCGTACCGCGCGATCACCGTGCACAAGGACGAGACGGAGATGTTCGCCGGGCTCGCCACGCGCGACAAGGACCCCCGCAAGTCGATCCACCTGGACGAGGTGCCGCTGCCCGAGCTCGGCCCGGGCGAGGCCCTGGTGGCCGTCATGGCCTCCTCGGTCAACTACAACTCGGTGTGGACGTCGATCTTCGAGCCGCTGTCGACCTTCGGCTTCCTGGAGCGCTACGGCCGCACCAGCGACCTGGCCAAGCGCCACGACCTGCCGTACCACATCATCGGCTCCGACCTCGCGGGCGTCGTCCTGCGCACCGGCCCCGGCGTCAACGCCTGGCGGCCCGGTGACGAGGTCGTCGCGCACTGCCTCTCCGTCGAGCTGGAGTCCAGCGACGGCCACAACGACACGATGCTCGACCCCGAGCAGCGCATCTGGGGCTTCGAGACCAACTTCGGCGGCCTCGCCGAGATCGCGCTGGTCAAGTCCAACCAGCTGATGCCGAAGCCGGACCACCTCAGCTGGGAGGAGGCCGCCGCTCCGGGCCTGGTCAACTCCACCGCCTACCGGCAGCTGGTCTCCCGCAACGGCGCCGCCATGAAGCAGGGCGACAACGTGCTGATCTGGGGCGCGAGCGGTGGCCTCGGCTCGTACGCCACCCAGTTCGCCCTCGCCGGCGGCGCCAACCCGATCTGTGTCGTCTCCTCGCCGCAGAAGGCGGAGATCTGCCGGTCCATGGGCGCCGAGGCGATCATCGACCGCAACGCCGAGGGCTACAAGTTCTGGAAGGACGAGAACACCCAGGACCCGAAGGAGTGGAAGCGCTTCGGCAAGCGCATCCGCGAGCTCACCGGCGGCGAGGACATCGACATCGTCTTCGAGCACCCCGGCCGCGAGACCTTCGGCGCGTCGGTCTTCGTCACCCGCAAGGGCGGCACCATCACCACCTGCGCCTCCACCTCGGGCTACATGCACGAGTACGACAACCGCTACCTGTGGATGTCGCTGAAGCGGATCATCGGCTCGCACTTCGCCAACTACCGCGAGGCCTGGGAGGCCAACCGGCTCATCGCGAAGGGCAAGATCCACCCGACCCTCTCCAAGGTGTACTCACTGGAGGACACCGGCCAGGCCGCCTACGACGTGCACCGCAACCTGCACCAGGGCAAGGTCGGCGTGCTGTGCATGGCCCCCGAGGAGGGCCTGGGCGTGCGCGACGAGGCCAAGCGCGCCCAGCACATCGACGCCATCAACCGCTTCCGCAACATCTGAGACACCCGGGGTCATAGATGACTGAGCGTCAGCCCGCCGAAGGCAGGCGGGAGAAGGACCGGCCGTGGCTCATGCGCACGTACGCCGGTCACTCCACGGCCGAGGCGTCCAACGAGCTGTACCGGCGCAACCTCGCCAAGGGCCAGACGGGTCTGTCGGTGGCGTTCGACCTGCCGACGCAGACCGGCTACGACTCCGACCACATCCTCGCCCGCGGCGAGGTGGGCCGGGTCGGCGTGCCGATCGCGCACGTCGGTGACATGCGCCGGCTGTTCCAGGACATCCCCCTGGAGCAGATGAACACCTCGATGACCATCAACGCCACGGCCATGTGGCTGCTGGCGCTCTACCAGGTCGTCGCCGAGGAGCAGGGCGCCGACATCACCAAGCTCCAGGGCACGACCCAGAACGACATCGTCAAGGAGTACCTGTCCCGGGGGACGCACGTCTTCCCCCCGGGGCCCTCCCTCCGCCTGACGACGGACATGATCGCGTACACGGTCTCCCACATCCCCAAGTGGAACCCGATCAACATCTGCAGCTACCACCTGCAGGAGGCGGGCGCCACGCCGGTCCAGGAGATCGCGTACGCGATGTCCACCGCGATCGCCGTGCTCGACGCCGTGCGCGACTCCGGCCAGGTGCCGCAGGAGCGCATGGGCGATGTCGTCGGCCGCATCTCCTTCTTCGTGAACGCGGGCGTCCGCTTCATCGAGGAGATGTGCAAGATGCGCGCGTTCGGCCGCATCTGGGACAAGGTCACGCGTGAGCGCTACGGCATCGAGAACCCCAAGCACCGCCGCTTCCGCTACGGCGTCCAGGTCAACTCCCTGGGCCTGACGGAGGCCCAGCCGGAGAACAACGTCCAGCGGATCGTGCTGGAGATGCTGGCCGTCACCCTCTCCAAGGACGCCCGCGCACGTGCCGTGCAGCTGCCCGCCTGGAACGAGGCCCTGGGCCTCCCCCGCCCCTGGGACCAGCAGTGGTCGCTGCGCATCCAGCAGGTGCTGGCGTACGAGAGCGACCTGCTGGAGTACGAGGACATCTTCGAGGGCTCGAAGGTGATCGAGGCGAAGGTGGACGGCCTGGTCGAGGCGGCGCTCGCCGAGATGGGCCGCATCGAGGAGATGGGCGGCGCGATGGCCGCCGTCGAGTCCGGCTACCTCAAGTCGCAGCTGGTCGCCTCGCACGCCGAGCGCCGGGGCCGGATCGAGTCCGGCCAGGAGAAGATCGTCGGCGTCAACATCTTCGAAGGCACCGAGCCGAACCCGCTCACCGCCGACCTGGACACCGCGATCCAGACCGTGGACCCGGAGGTCGAGGCCCGGGTCATCGACGCGCTCCAGCAGTGGCGCGACAGCCGCTACCAGCCGCCCTTCAACCACCCGCGGCCCTGCAAGGCCCTGGAGCGGCTGAAGGAAGCGGCCCGCGGCACGGAGAACCTCATGGAGGCCACCCTGGAGTGCGCCCGCGCCGGGGCGACGACCGGCGAGTGGGCCGGGGCCCTGCGCGAGGTGTTCGGCGAGTTCCGGGCACCCACGGGCGTCTCCTCCGCGCCGGTGGCCGTCCCCGTCGAGGAGGGCAGCACGCTCGCCCTGGTGCGCCGCAAGGTGGAACTGACGGCCAAGGACCTGGGTGTCGGCAAGCTGCGCTTCCTGGTCGGCAAGCCGGGCCTGGACGGACACTCCAACGGCGCCGAGCAGATCGCGGTCCGCGCCCGGGACGCCGGCTTCGAGGTGGTCTACCAGGGCATCCGGCTGACGCCCGAACAGATCGTGGACGCGGCCCTCGCCGAGGACGTGCACGCGGTCGGCCTGTCCATCCTGTCCGGCTCGCACGCGCAACTCGTGCCGGACGTCCTCGAACGGCTCCGTGTGGCCGGTGCCACAGATATACCGGTGATCGCCGGTGGCATCATCCCGAACGGTGATGCCGAGCAGCTCAGGGCAGCCGGAGTGGCCGCGGTCTTCACCCCGAAGGACTTCGACATCACCGGAATCATCGGCCGCATCGTCGACGAGATCCGGAAAGCGAACCAGCTCGACCCCCTGGAGGTCCCCGCATGACCACGGTCAACCGCCTTCGCCCCCGGCGTTCCTGCCTGGCGGTACCGGGCTCGAACCCGCGCTTCCTGGAGAAGGCCCAGGGCCTCCCGGCCGACCAGGTCTTCCTCGACCTGGAGGACGCCTGCGCCCCGCTCGCCAAGCCCGAGGCGCGGCACACCATCGTGAAGTTCCTCAACGAGGGCGACTGGACGGGCAAGACGCGGGTCGTGCGCGTCAACGACTGGACGACCGAGTGGACGTACCGCGACGTCGTCACGGTCGTCGAGGGCGCCGGCCAGAACCTCGACTGCATCATGCTGCCGAAGGTCCAGGACGCCCAGCAGATCGTCGCCCTCGACCTGCTGCTGACGCAGATCGAGAAGACCATGGGCTTCGAGGTCGGCAAGATCGGCATCGAGGCGCAGATCGAGAACGCGCAGGGCCTGAACAACGTCAACGAGATCGCGCAGGCCTCCCAGCGCGTGGAGACGATCATCTTCGGCCCGGCCGACTTCATGGCCTCCATCAACATGAAGTCGCTGGTCGTGGGCGAGCAGCCGCCCGGCTACCCGGCGGACGCCTACCACTACATCCTGATGAAGATCCTGATGGCCGCCCGCGCCAACAACCTCCAGGCGATCGACGGCCCCTACCTGCAGATCCGCAACATCGACGGCTACCGCGAGGTCGCCCAGCGCGCCGCCGCGCTCGGCTTCGACGGCAAGTGGGTGCTGCACCCGGGCCAGGTCGAGGCGTCCAACGAGATCTTCTCGCCGTCGCAGGAGGACTACGACCACGCCGAGCTGATCCTGGACGCGTACGACTACTACACCTCCGAGGCGGGCGGCAAGAAGGGCTCGGCGATGCTCGGCGACGAGATGATCGACGAGGCCAGCCGCAAGATGGCGCTGGTCATCTCCGGCAAGGGGCGTGCGGCCGGCATGCAGCGCACCAGCAAGTTCGAGATCCCGGAGGCCTGAGCGCGATGCAGTTCGGACGCACCTACGAGGAGTTCGAGGTCGGGGCGACGTACAAGCACTGGCCGGGCAAGACGGTCACGGAGTACGACGACCACCTGTTCTGTCTCCTCACGATGAACCACCACCCGCTCCACATGGACACGAACTATGCGGAGAAGACGACGGACTTCGGCAAGAACGTCGTCGTGGGCAACTACATCTACTCGCTGCTGCTCGGCATGAGCGTGCCGGACATCTCCGGCAAGGCGATCGCCAACCTGGAGATCGAGTCGCTCAAGCACGTGGCGCCGACCTTCCACGGCGACACGATCTACGGCCAGACGACCGTGCTCGACAAGTGGCCGTCGAAGTCGAAGAACGACCGCGGCATCGTCCACGTCGAGACCAAGGGCTACAAGCAGGACGGCACGCTGGTCTGCGTGTTCCGCCGCAAGGTGATGGTGCCGACCGAGACGTACATCAAGGAGCGCGGCGGCGAGCAGCCCGGCCGCCCCGAGCTCAAGGAGCAGGAGAAGTAGCCATGGCGCGACTCGCCCAGACCGCCGGTCTGACGGACGTCCAGCAGGAGATCCTGTCCACCGTCCGGGACTTCGTGGACAAGGAGATCATTCCGGTCGCCACGGAGCTGGAGCACCGCGACGAGTACCCGCAAGCGATCGTCGACGGGCTGAAGGAATTGGGCCTGTTCGGCCTGATGATCCCCGAGGAGTACGGGGGCCTGGGCGAGTCGCTCCTGACCTACGCGCTGTGCGTGGAGGAGATCGCCCGCGGGTGGATGTCGGTGTCCGGCATCATCAACACCCACTTCATCGTGGCGTACATGCTCAAGCAGCACGGCACGCAGGAGCAGAAGGACCACTTCCTGCCGAGGATGGCGGCCGGCGACATCCGCGGCGCGTTCTCGATGTCGGAGCCGGGCCTCGGCTCGGACGTCTCGGCGATCACGTCGAAGGCGGTGAAGGACGGCGAGGAGTACGTCCTGAACGGCCAGAAGATGTGGCTCACGAACGGCGGAACGTCCTCTCTGGTGGCCGTTCTGGTGCGAAGTGACGAAGGTCACCCCGAGGGCACCGCGCCCCACAAGTCGATGACGACCTTCCTCGTGGAGAAGGAGCCCGGCTTCGGCGAGGTCCGGCCCGGTCTCACCATCCCCGGCAAGATCGACAAGATGGGGTACAAGGGGGTCGACACCACCGAACTCATCATGGATGGCCTGCGGATTCCTGCGGATCGTGTGCTCGGCGGCGTCACCGGCCGTGGTTTCTATCAGATGATGGACGGCGTCGAGGTCGGCCGCGTGAACGTCGCGGCGCGTGGCTGCGGTGTCGCTCAGCGTGCGTTCGAACTGGGCGTCCAGTACGCGCAGCAGCGTCACACCTTCGGGAAGCCGATCGCCCAGCACCAGGCGATCCAGTTCAAGCTGGCCGAGATGGCTACCAAGGTCGAGGCCGCCCATGCGATGATGGTGAACGCAGCTCGCAAAAAGGACTCCGGGGAGCGAAACGACCTCGAGGCTGGGATGGCGAAGTACCTCGCCTCCGAGTACTGCAAGGAGGTCGTCGAAGACGCCTTCCGGATCCACGGCGGCTACGGCTTCTCCAAGGAGTACGAGATCGAACGCCTCTACCGTGAGGCGCCGATGCTGCTCATCGGTGAAGGTACCGCCGAGATCCAGAAAATGATCATCGGCAGGCGGCTGCTCGAAGAGTATCGATTCCAGGGCTAGATGTCCGGATACGGGGTGTTTTCTTGGAGAAGAAGATCACACCCCGTCAGCACTCTTCGGCCGCCGACTCGGCTGCCTGGCTTACCCAGTTAGGGCCCCGAGCCGCTACGATCGCCGGAAAGCCGCCGTCCCCCGTCAGAGTGCGGCATCATCCGCTACGAAGGTCATCCATGCCCCACAGCCAAACCTCTGCACCTCGCGACAGCCGGGCCGGCGTACGCCTCGCGCGCGGAGCATCGCCGTGGCTCCTTCCGACCGTCGCCACCGCAGCCCTCAGCCTGGCCCGGGCCCGCCGCTCCGGCGCCGCCAAGGCCGTCGCCGTTCCCGCCACCGCGCTCGCGGCGGGAATGCTGTGGTTCTTCCGCGACCCCGAGCGCGAGATCGCCCAGGGCCGGGTCATCTCGCCCGCCGACGGTGTGGTGCAGAGCATCATGCCGTGGAAGGACGGCCGCACCCGCGTCGCGATCTTCATGAGCCCGCTCAACGTCCACGTCAACCGCGCCCCGCTGGCCGGCACGGTGACGTCGGTCGAGCACATCCCCGGTGGCTTCGTTCCCGCCTTCAACAAGGAGAGCGAGAACAACGAGCGCGTCGTCTGGCACTTCGACACCGAGCTCGGCGACATCGAGATGATCCAGATCGCCGGCGCGGTCGCCCGCCGCATCGTTCCCTACGTGCCCGAGGGCACGAAGGTCGAGCAGGGCGAGCGGATCGGCCTGATCCGCTTCGGCTCGCGGGTCGACCTCTACCTGCCCGAGGGCGTGGAGGTCGCGGTCGAGGTGGGGCAGAAGACCGTGGCTGGGGTGACTCGCATTGACCGTGATTGATCCTGATACCAAGGCCGGCTGGGTCCCGGACGCCGACGAGGTCGACGAAGAGGAGGAGATGCCCCTCTCTCTGCGCCTGTCGATAGCGGACACCCTGACGCTCGGCAACGCCACGTGCGGCTTCATGGCGGTGTACTTCACCACCACCGGCATCCTGATCCCGCACCTCACGGGCAGCCAGGAGACCGGCATGGCCCGCCACAGCGCGGCCACGGCGGTCATCCTGATGCTCTGCGCGGCGGTCTTCGACCTGTTCGACGGCCTGGTGGCGCGCAAGCTGCGCTCCTCCCCCATGGGCGCCGAGCTGGACAACCTCTCCGACCTGATCAGCTTCGGGCTGGCGCCGGCGTACTTCGTGCTCGTGTACGGCATGGTCGCGGACGACGCGCACCAGCGGGTGGCGGCGGTCGGGGCGATCGTCGTCCTGCTGGCGGTGGTGCTCCGGCTTGCGCGGTTCTCCTGCGTCACGGTCAAGGACGGCACCTTCCAGGGCATGCCGTCGCCGTTCGGCGCGTTGACGGTGGTGTCCATCGTGCTGCTGGAGCTGCCCTTCGTGGCGACGCTGCTGGCGATCCTGGGGACGGCATGGCTCATGGTGTCCCGTGTGGAATACCCCAAACCCCGCGGTCGACTCGCGGTGGCGATGCTCTCGTGGATCGTGCTGAGCATGGGGCTGCTGGCGGCCTGGGCGTTCGACGCGCCGAGCGGGCAGCTGCTGCTCCAGACGGGATGCGCGCTGCAGCTGGTCATGGGGGCGGTGATCCCGCTGTTCGCGACGGCCCGACGGGTGAACAACTTCCGTGACAACCGGCGGGAGGCGCGGGCGGCGCAGCTGCCGTAACGCGCACGCGTACGACGACGAAGGCCCCGAGCCCTGGAAGATCTCGGTCTTGACCTGCTCGTTCTCGACGACGGCCTCGATCACCAGGTCACGGTCGGCGAACTCGCCGAGGTCCGTGGTGAAGCTC
>NZ_JBEYZD010000044.1:0-74668 GCF_040645895.1 Streptomyces olindensis
GGGGCCGGGGACGACGCGGCGACGGGGGGGGAGGTGCTGGCGGCGGAGGTGCCGGTGCTGATCGACGCGGACGGGTTGCGGCTGGCAGTCGTCGTGCAGCCGCCGCAGCAGCAGCCGCTGCTCCTCGCCGGACGGCGCAGCACCCGGGTGGGCCGTGCCCGGTGCCGCCGGGGCCGCGTCGTGCATCGAACGCTGCACGGCCGTCTCGTACGTCCGGATCTCACGCGTCAGCACCAGCATCAGGTTCACCAGGAAGGCATCCCTGGACGCCGGGCCCGCCGACTGCGCGATCTGGCTGATCTGGCGACGAGCCACCGGTGCGTCCCCGAGCACCGACCACAGCGTCGCCAGGTCGTAACCCGGCAGGTACCAGCCCGCGTGCTCCCAGTCCACCAGCACTGGACCGGCCGGTGACAGGAGGATGTTCGACAGCAGTGCGTCGCCGTGGCAGAACTGGCCCATGCCCTGCCGCCCGGCCGCCTGGGCGATGCCGTGCAGCAGCTTCTGCAGGTCGCCCAGGTCCCGGTCGGTGAGCAGTCCCAGCTCGTGGTACCGCGAGATCCGGGCCGCGTAGTCCAGCGGGGTGTCGAACGTGCCCGCCGGGGGCCGCCAGGCGTTCAGCCGGCAGATCGCGCCGAGCGCCGCTCTGATGTCCGCCCGGGGCGGCGCCTCGGCCGGATGCCGCTGGAGGGCCGCCACCCGCCCGGGCATCCGCTCGATCACCAGGGTGCAGTTGTCCGGGTCCGCCGCGATCAGTCTCGGCACGCGCACGGGAGGGCGGTGCCGGACGAACGAGCGGTACGCCGCTATCTCGTGGCGGATCCGCTCGGACCAGGCGGGGGAGTGGTCCAGTAAACACTTGGCGACGGCCGAGCTGCGACCGGTCGTACCGACCAGCAGCACGGACCGGCCGCTGCGGCGCAGGACCTGCACCGGGGAGAACTCCGGGCAGATGCGGTGCACCGACGCGATGGCCGTGCGCAGCTGCGCGCCCTGGGGGCCGGACAAGTCGAGTCTCCCGCTGAGCGGTTGCGTGCCGAGCACCGCGCCGCGCCGTGCCCTGCCCGCTCCGAGCACGGGGGCCGCCGGCCGCGCGGGGGCGAGGTAGGGGCCGCTGTCCGTGGGACGCGGGTGGAGCGACCGGGGCGGTGCGGACACGGAGGACGATGCTGCGTACATGGGCGAGACAGATCCCTTCGTGTGCCTGCGACGACAGCGCACCACCCGGCCCGGACGCCCGGGATCACCCTGGGGAATGTCCCTGCGGCGACCGGGTCGGGGTGGCGCGTTCCTACCTGACACCGGATGCCCGGTGGCACACCATCTGGCGCACCCTGGCGAACCCTGGCGAATAGTCGCCCGGCAAGTCTCCCCGGGCTACTGTCAACTCAGCCGAGAACCTGGGGGCTTGACGTGAGCGGACAACCCAACACCCGGCTCGCGGACCTGTTCGGCCTGGCCGGCTGGTCCAAGGGCGAACTCGCGAGGCTGGTCAACCGGCAGGCGGCGGCCATGGGCCATCCCCAGCTGTCGACCGACACCTCCCGGGTGCGGCGGTGGATCGACATGGGAGAGATCCCGCGCGATCCGGTGCCGCGGGTGCTGGCGGCTCTGTTCACCGAGCGTCTCGGCCGTGTCGTGACCATCGAGGACCTCGGTCTGGTCCGGCACGGGCGTGCGGGGAAACGGCAGGGCGGCGGGAGCCCGGAGGCTCCCGACGGTGTGCCGTGGGCGCCCGAGCGGACGGCTGCGGTCCTCACCGAATTCACGGGAATGGACCTCATGCTCAACCGACGCGGCTTGGTGGGCGCGGGCGCCGCGCTCGCCGCGGGATCCGCACTCAGCAGCGCCATGTACGACTGGCTGCACACCGACCCTGCCCTGACTGCCGACGCCCCCGACCTCGACCATCCCCTGCACGCCGACCCCGCTGGGTTCGACCGCTACGAGGCCGCCCCCATCGGGTCGCAGGAGATCGAGGAACTGGAGCGCTCCGTCGAGGTGTTCCGCGCCTGGGACGCGGCCCGCGGCGGCGGGCTCCAGCGCAAGGCCGTGGTGGGCCAGCTCAACGAGGTGGGCGGCATGCTCGCCTACCGTCACCCACCCCATCTCCAGCGGCGCCTGTGGGGCGTCGCCGCCAACCTGGCCGTCCTCGCGGGCTGGATGTCGCACGATGTCGGTCTGGAGCCCACGGCCCAGAAGTACTTCGTCATCGCCGCCCACGCGGCCAGAGAGGGCGGGGACCGGCCCCGCGCGGGCGAGGCACTCTCCCGCGCGGCCCGCCAGATGGTGCACCTGGGCCGGCCGGACGACGCCCTGGACCTGATGAAGCTCGCCACGTCCGGCTCGGGCGAGGAGGTGCTGCCCCGCACCCGGGCGATGCTCTACACCATCGAGGCCTGGGCACAGGCCTCCATGGGCAAGGGCCAGGCCATGCGCCGCACGCTCGGGCAGGCGGAGGACCTCTTCGTCTCCGACAAGGCCGACGTCCCGCCGCCGGACTGGATGCAGACCTTCAAGGAGGAGGACCTCTACGGCATGCAGGCCCTGGCCTACCGCACGCTCGCCGAGTTCGAGCCGGGCGCGGCCGCGCATGCCCAGCACTACGCGGAGAAGGCGCTGGCCCTCCGGGTCGACGGCCGGCAGCGGTCGAAGATCTTCGACTACCTGTCGATGGCCTCGGCCTGCTTCATCGCCGACGACCCCGAACAGGCGGACCGGTACGCGCGACTGGCCCTGGTGTCGATGGGCTCCAACTCCTCCCACCGCACCTGGGACCGGCTGCGCCAGATGTACCGGCTCACGGCGGAGTACTCCGGCTACCCGAGGATCCAGGAGCTGCGGGAGGAGATCAAGCTCGCCCTGCCGAAGACGAAGGGCAGGGGCGGCAGCAGCGCACGGGCCTGATGATGTTCCTATGACGTGACCTTGGCGGCGAGCAGACAGGCGTTGTCCGCGCGCTCGCCCGCACCGAACTCCTCGACGACCGTCCGCACGCAGTCCTCCGCGCTGCGGTTCCCGGCGAGGCGCGGGGCCAGGTCGAGGAGGAGGTTCGCGGCCGCCGTTCCGGTGTGCCCGGGCACCAGCCCGTCGGTGTGCAGGAGCAGCAGGTCGCCCACCTGGAGGGTCTCCTCGGCCTGCCCGTAGACCGGCCCCGAGGTGGCGCCCAGCAGGACGCCGTCCGGTGCGTTCAGCGCGCGCCCCGTCCCGTCGCGGAAGAGCAGCGGGGCGGGGTGTCCGGCCTGCGCCCACATCAGGGTGCGGGTGCCGGGCCGGTAGCGGCAGCAGACGGCGCTGCCGAGGGCGGGTTGCACGGTGGCGTCGAGTAACTGGTTCAGCCAGGCCATCAGCTGTCCGGGCTGCGCGCCGGCCATCGCCATGCCGCGTACGGCACCGAGCAGCATGGTCATGTTGGAGGTGACGCCGACTCCCTGCCCGGTGAGGTCGCCGACGCTGAGGAGTGTCTCGCCGTCGGTCAGTTCGAGCGCGTCGTACCAGTCGCCGCCGATCAGGGTGGTCGTGGACGCCTGCAGGCGGCGGGCCGCGAGTTCCAGGGTCCGCGGGCCCCGGTGCGGGAGCCGCAGGGAGCCGCGCCATGGCGGCAGCACGGCTTCCTGCAGCTCGACCGCGAGCCGGTGCTCGGTCCGCGCGGCCTCCCGCTGGTGGTGGAGCGAGTCACGGGTCTCGCTCACCACCCGCTGGCTGCGGCGCAGTTCACTGACGTCCCGCAGCACGGCCCACATCGAGGCGGTGCTGCCGTCGGTGTCGAGCACCGGTTCGCCCATCATGTGCACGGTCCGGACGTCACCGTCCCGGCGTGCGATGCGGAACTCGCCGTCGATGGGCCGGGCGTCGACGAGGCAGTTCGTGACCATCGCCGTCAGCTTCGGCCGGTCCTCGTCGAGCACCAGGGACGGCAGCTCGTCGAGGGTGAGCGGGGGAGCGGCCGGGTCGCGGCCGAGGATCTGGTAGAGCTCGCCGGACCAACTGGCCTCGTCCGTCAGCAGGTTCCACTCGGCGCTGCCGACCCGGCTGAGCAGCGAGCCCCGCGGGGGCGTGGCCGGCTCGGGCGTCCGCGCCGTGGGCTGAGGGCCGTCGCGCAGCTGGGCCAGATGCTCGTCGAGGTCGTTGAGCTGGTGCAGGGCCAGGTCGTACAGGGCGCGCTGCCAGCGTCCCCGCGGGTGGTCCGGGCCGTCGTCCTCCTCGGCGTCCCGGCGCACGGCGTCCACGTCGCCCTTGAGCCGCCGCGTCTGCGATATGAGCGCGTCGACCGAGCCGCGTCCGGGCGGCTGGGCGGCTGGGCGGTCCGCGGAGAGGTGGGACGGCATGACGCACTCCGATGCGGGGACGGTACGGCCAAGGCGGACGGAGGGACCGTTACGACTGTCGCACAGCCCGCGACGCCCTGTAAGGGCTTTGGCACCACACGATACGGTGGTGCTTCTGGCATATGCCACAGTCTCACGGAGTTACTCCGAGGTAGGTGGGGGAGGCGCCTCAAGTAGCTCCAAGTCGTAGATTACACAGGGTATTTGACGCTCCGTCGGGACGCCGGGGTCGCACTCCCGCGCATGTTCGACGACCCTGTGTTCGATGCCGGGGTCAGTGCCGGGGTCAGTACCTCAGCACGCCGGCGATGCCGTCCGCCTCCCCGAGGGTGCCGTCCGGTACGAAGCGGACGTCGGCCCCCGTCTCCAGGCACTGCTCGACGATCTCGTCCACGATGTCCTCGCGGGAGTCGAGGTCGCCGCTGTCGGTGAGGACCAGATGGTCACCGGCGTCCTGGACCGTCACGCGGTAGTTCTCCTCGACGGCCAGCAGCCGGACGCGGCCGTCCCGGGCGCTCTGCCACAGCTCGTCGACACCGGCGGCGAACGCCCGCCGCCCCCGGGCCGTTTCGAGAGCCCGGGTCACGGCGTCCGTGTGGGTGCGGGCCTCCTCCTCGAGCACCGGGCGCAGGGCCTGCCACACCGTCTCGGGGGTCCCGTGCGCGAGTCCGCCGTGCGGCACGTGCACCGCACCCCTGGTGGCGCTGCCGACCTCGCCCAGCAGGGAGAGGGCGGCCGGCTCGCCGGTGACGTACAGCCGCCGCGGGTGGTCGCGCAGGACGGCGCCCAGCGCGGTGTCGGTCTCGCGCAGGAACTGGCGGGTGCGTTCCTCGCGGAACGCGCTCGGCTGGTCGCCGACGCGCTGCTGCCGTTCCGGGTCGAAGTTCTCCACGCGCCGGGTCAGCGGGAAACCGCCGAGGCGGACCTCGGTGACGCGGTCGACGCCGCCGTTCCAGAGCGTGACGCGGTCGGCGGCGAGCGACAGCGCCCAGAACGGCCGCTCGGCCGACTGTGCGGAGACGAGGTTGCGGGTGAGGAAGGTGTCCGAGAGCACCACGCGTTCGGGCACGGGCCGGGCCAGCGACCAGACCTGGTGCTCGCCCGGGGCGGCGAAGATCACCAGGCCGTCCTCGGCGTGCGTCAGGTCGACCTCGGACAAGGCGCGGTCGAGGTGCCGGCAGACCTCGGCGCGGCGCTCGCGGCTGACCGCCGGATCCGCCTCCAGCTGTCGTTTGGCCTCGGCCACCACGTTGCGCAGCCGGACCTGGTCCTGGGCGTTGTCGGGTTCGCGCCGGTGTGTCGGCGTCAGCACGGAGACCGCGGGGTAGGGGCGCGGGCGCCGCAGTTCGGCAAGGGTCGCGGGACTCAGAACGTGCTCCATGACAGCACGATAGAGCGGATTCACCCTTAGGGCATTTGGGGCAATCCGCTTGACGGCTCGGGTGCTCGCGAGGGCCCGCGCGGGTGCAGGCTGGAGAAGGAGGTGGCCTGCCCATGGCGCGCTTGGTGGTGGACGGCGAGGAGGTCGTGGTCCGGCTCGCGCCACGGGAGGCGCTGCCGGCCCGGCGTCGCGAGGTGCGGGTGCGGGCCGCGGACGTGCGGGCGGTGCGCGTCGAGCCGGAATGGTGGCGCGCGCTGCGCGGCACGCCGCTCGGCGGCCGCTGCCGCCCCGGCCGGTGGTGTGTCGGGGAGCGGCTCCACGCCCTGGGCCGGGATTTCGTCGCCGTCCGGGCGGGGGTGCCCGTCGTGGTGCTGGACCTGCGGCGGCCGGTGCCGTTCACCCGGATCGCCGTCTCGGTCGCGGACGCCGGACGGGTCGCCGGGATGCTCCGGCGGCGTGCGCGGGTGTGAGGGCGGGCGCGCCGCAGCGGAAGTTGGGGAAGTTTTTGCCGCTGGCCGATTTCCGACCGGGGGCGCCCCACCGCTGAGGGGTTCTCCGGATATTGCGTGTGCAAAGCCCGGCCGCGTTCGACAGCCGGGAGAAGAGCCTGCTCCGGGAGGCGACCGCGGACCTGATCCCCCGGTCCGTGTACGACCGGGTCAAGAGCCCGTACCCGTCCACCCAGGACCCCCGCTACGCGGCGGCTCTCCGCGACCAGGCCAAGGACCTCCTCGCCCGGCCGGACCACCCGGTCTTCGACCTCGTCGACCCCGAGCGGCTCCGGCAGGCCGCGCACCGGGACACGCCCGTGAGCAGCCAGGCGGCGCGGCGCGGCCTCGAACGGACCCTCGACCTGGCGACGTGGCTCGACGTCCACGCCCCGGAGGTCTCAGTCGGCTGAGGGCGCGGGGGCGTGGCCGCACCGGCTCACTCGGCGTCGTGGTCCGAGCCGCAGGAGCTGCCGTCCGGCGGGAGCGTGCCGTACAGCAGGAAGGCGTCGACCTTGCGGTGCACGCACGTGGAGGACCCGTAGCCGGTGTGGCCCTCGCCCCGGTTGTCGAGCACCACGGCCGACGACCCGAGCCGCTTCGCCGTCTCCACCGTCCACCGGTACGGCGTGGCGGGGTCGCCCCGGGTGCCGACGAGCAGCATCCTCGGCGTGTCGACGTCCTTGACCTCGTCGCGGATGAAGTCGGTGCCCCTGGGGCGGCCGTAGCACATCAGCACCTGGGTGAGCCGGTACCGGCCGAAGACCGGTGACGCGCGCTCGTAGCGGGCGCGCAGCCGGCCGAGGTCCCGGCCGACCTGCGCGGCGACGGGGCGGTCGGGATCGTCCGCGCAGTTGACCGCCATCAGCGCCGCCGGCAGGTTGTCCAGGGGCACGTCCTCGGGGTCGGTGAGACCGGCGTGCGGGGCCCGCAGCGGCGGGAGGAGGAACCCCCCGGACAAGAAGGCCTCCAGGCCGCGCGTGTCCCCGTGCTCGAGCAGCTGGGCGATGGCCCGCTGCAGCGAGGGCCACAGCTCCCGGCTGTACAGCCCCTGCGCCAGCGCGCCCGCGAAGTCCTGACCGGAGAACTCCTCACCGAAATCCGTCGGCACCGGTTCCTCGTCGAGCGACTCGACCACCTGTACGACGTGCTCCCGCGCCTCGCGGGCGTTCCGGCCGAACGGACAGGCGATGTCGTCCGTGCACCAGGTGAGGAAGTTCTCCAGCGCGGTCTGCTGTCCCTGCGCGCTCGCCACACCCTGTTCGGCCAGCGGCTCGGTCAGCGTGTCGACGCCGTCCAGCACCATCCTGCCGACCTTGCCGGGGAACTGGGCCGCGTACACCGCGCCGAGCCGGCTTCCGTAGGAGAAGCCCAGGTAGTTGAGCTTGTCGTCGCCGAGCGCGTCCCGCATGACGTCCAGGTCGCGGGCGGCGTTCACGGTGCCGATGTGCGGCAGGACGGGGCCCGAGTGCTCGGCGCACTCGGCCGCCGCGTCGCGCAGCTTGCCGAGCACGGCCTGCGGGTCGGTCACCTCGGCGTTGCCGTCGGTCGCGTCCAGGGCGTCTTCGGAGGCGTTGCCGCAGCTGACCGGTGACGAGCGGCCGACGCCGCGGGGATCGAACGCGACCACGTCGTAGCCGTCCGTCAGGCCCATGAAGTCCTTGCCGCCCATGGCGAGCTGGGCCACGCCCTGGCCGCCCGGGCCGCCGAAGTTCAGCAGCACCGAGCCCCGGGACCTGCCCGTCGCCCGGTAGCGGGCCACGGCGAGATCGAGGGTGCCCTTGTCCGGGCGGGAGTAGTCGAGCGGCACGGTGACCTTGCCGCACTGCAGGTCCTTCGGTATCTCCGCGCCCGCGCAGGCCGACCAGCGGACCTTCTGGTCGTAGAAGCGCGTCAGGCCGGGCGGGGGGTCGTCGGCGGCCGGCAGCCCCGTCCCCAGCAGGGCCAGTCCGGCCGTGCCGGTGACCGCGCAGCGCCGGAGCGAGGGGTGCGTGGACAGCTTGGCCAGCATCGATGCCTCCCAGGGCGCCCCACGGCGCCCTCGCCCACGATAAGCGGGCCCCCGAAGCCGCGCCTCCGGGCGAGCGGGGCCGGGCGAGGTGCCTTATCCTGCGCCGCCGCGTCGCGCATACGAAGGGTTTTACCGCTAGTTCGACAACCGGGCCGCTCGATGGAGTGAAAGGCCGATAAGCCATAACTCGGACCGGGTGCGTCGCGTTTGGTCTCATGCGGGTGAGTGCCCGCGACGATGTCTGGAAGGCAGGGAACCTATGAAACGGGTTACCCGAAACGGTGTGATCGCCGTCGCCGCCGCCTCGGGCGCGATGGCCCTGACCGTTCCCGCGCACGCCGGTTCCGGGGCGGACGGCTCCGCGGCCGGTTCGCCCGGGGTGATCTCCGGCAACACCATCCAGCTGCCGGTGCACGTCCCGGTGAACGTGTGCGGGAACACCGTGAACGTGGTGGGACTCCTGAACCCCGCCGCGGGCAACAGCTGTGCGAACAAGAGCGGGCCCGCGGACCGGCCCGGCAAGCCCGGCGGCGCGGTCGCCGAGGGCAGCGGAAAGGATTCGCCGGGCGTGGTCTCCGGCAACGGGGTCCAGCTGCCGGTCGACCTGCCGGTCAACGTCACCGGCAACTCGGTGAACGTGGTCGGCATCGGCAACGCGTCGACCGGCAACGAGTCCTCGAACACGCCCGGCGGACGCCCGGTCCGCCCCCACCACCCGCCGGAGCCGGCCCCGAAGCCCTCCGCCCCACCGCGTGCCCACCCGGCCCCGGAACCGGCCCCGCACACCCCCCACAGCCCGCAGCACACCCGGGGCGCCCTCGCCCACACGGGCACCGACCACACCCTCCCGGCCGTCGCGGCGAGCGCGGCGCTCATGATCGGGGGAGTGGTGCTGCGCCGGCGGTTCCGTCCGGGGGCGGACGGCTGAACAGCCACCCGGCACGGCCCCCGCGGCGGGTGGTCGCGCACCCGGTGCCCTCAGAGCGCCTCCGCCACCCCCGTCAGCAGCACCATCCCCGAGTCGCCGTAGTCCGGCAGGGTCGGGTCGGTGTCGATGTGGGTGACGTCCAGGTCGCGGGTCAGCGGGGTGAAGACCTCGGTGACGGTCGCCGGGTTCACCGGGCAGCCGGGCCAGCGGGAGGCCGGGCCGATGCGGTAGGTCGGCATGTTCTCCATGAACGCGGCGACCAGGTGGCCGCCCGGCGCGACCGCGCGGACGAAGGTGCGGCAGAAGTCGGCGAACTCGGCGAAGTCCTCCGTGGCGCCCTCGGCGACGAAGTGCATGGAGCCGAGTCCGTACGCGCCCGGCCGCAGTGTCCGCACATCGGCGTGGACGACGTTCACCGGCGCCAGCGCCCCGGCCAGGGTCGCGGGCACGGCGGGATTGAGCCGCCGGCACAGCGCGTGGAAGGGAAGCCAGCTCGCGTCGACACGGTGACAGATCTGCTCCCGGAGGTAGGCGACGTTGCTCGACCCGGCCTCCACGGCGTCGATCCGGTGGCTCACGGCGGACGCCAGAATGAGCGGGTAGAGGTTGGGGCCCGCTCCGAACTCCACCGAGCGGGCGATGCCACCGGGCGGCAGGCGCCGGTAGTAGGCGGAGTGGTGCGCGATGACCGCCGCGTCGGAGGGGTGCACCTCGCGGTAGTTCTCCGCGAGGTAGTCGGCGACCGGCCAGCGGTCCCAGTCCACGTCGTCGTTGTGCGTCGTCATGGCCGTCTAGCCCTTCAGCCGCAGCGGGAAACGTTCGGACAGCCGGGTCAGGGTGGCGTTCAGGTGTCCGATGTCGTCGTCCGAGTTGAGAGCGGTGAGCTGGATGCGGAAGCCCACCCGGTCGCGCGGGACGAGGGGGTAGGCGGCCAGCGTCACGTAGATGCCCTCCTCCCACAGGAACGCGGCCACCGCGTCCAGGTCCGCGGGGTTCGACAGCGGCACCTCCACGATGGGCAGCCGGTCCGTGTTGAGGGTGCTCACCCCCAGGTCGTCCAGGTGGTCGAGCACCCGCACGGTCTTGCGGTACAGGTCGGCCCGGATGGCATCGCCCCGGCGCTCGTTCACGTCCAGCCCGGCCAGCGCGGTGGCCAGGGACGCCGTCGGTGACGGCCCCGAGTAAAGATAGGGAGCCGCCGCGGTCTTCAGCCGGTTCTTCAGCTCCGACGGCAGCGCGAGGAACGCCAGCAGCGACGAGTACGCCTTGGAGAAGCCCCCGACGAGCACGATCCCGTCGTACGACTCCCCGGTGTGCCGCACCACGCAGTTGCCGCGCATGCCGTACGGGCAGGTCTCGCCGGGCCCGCGTTCCCCGATCACGCCGAAGCCGTGCGCGTCGTCGACGTACAGGGTGGCCCCCTCGGCACGGCACACCGCCGCCAGCGCGGGCAGGTCCGGGATGTTGCCGCTCATGCTGTTGACGCCGTCCAGGCACACCAGCCGGGGCGTGCCCGGCGGCACCGCGGCCAGCAGGGCGCGCAGTTCGTCGATCCGGTCGCCGTGGAAGCGGTGCAGGGCGGCGCCCCGCGCGCGGGCCACCACGCAGCCGTCGTAGACCGTCCGGTGGGCGGTCGCCTCCACGAAGACGTGCCCGTCCTCGGCGAGCGCCGGGATCACCGAGGCGTGCACCAGCGTCAGCGTCGGCAGCAGCAGCGTGTCCGGCGCGCCCAGCAGCGCGGCCAGCCGCTCCTCGATGTCCGGGTACAGCCGCGGACTGCCCAGCAGGCGCGACCAGCTGGGGTGCGTGCCCCACTCGCGCACCGCGGGATCGACCGCGTCCATGACCTCCGGGTCCCAGTCGAGTCCGAGGTAGTTGCACGACGCGAAGTCGATCAGCCAGTGGTCGCCGCTGCGGATGTGGCGGCCGCGCACCTCGTCGAGGACCGCGTCGCTCATGGGACTGGTGCGCCGCAGGTGTTCCAGGTCCGCCCAGCGCGCCTCCCGGCGTCCCCGGGCGGCGTCCACGCGCGGACGCGGCGTCCGGGGCGGCGCGAAGGGGCGGGTGCTCGGCTCCCGCAGCACGTGTGCGCTCTGCTCCACCGTCATGGGCCGGGCGAACAGGTAGCCCTGCCCGAACCGGCACCCCATCCCGGCCAGCAGGTTCCGCTGCGCGGCGTCCTCGATGCCCTCGGCGATGACCTGCAGGCCCAGGGTGTCGGCGATGCGCACGATGCCCTCGACCAGGGCGACCTGCTGGGCGTCGCGTGCGATGTCGTCGATGAACGACTTGTCGATCTTCAGCACGTCGATCGGGAAGTCCCGCAGGTAGCGCAGCGAGGAGAAGCCGGTGCCGAAGTCGTCGACCGCGATGTGCACCCCGAGTTCCTTGAGCGTGTGCAGCACCGTCTGGAGCCGGTCGTCGCGGTGCAGCAGCACCGTCTCCGTCAGCTCCAGCTGCAGCGACCCGGGCTCCAGACCCGGGGTGCGGAGCGCCTGGCCGACCTGCTCGACGAACCCCGCGTCGCGGAACTGGCGGGCGGATACGTTCACACTCACGTACGGGGGTCGGGAAGGGCCAGGCAGCCGTTGCAGGCCCGCGATGTCACTGACCGCGTTCTCCAGCACCCACGACCCCAGCGGGCCGATGTGCCCGGTCTCCTCGGCCAGGCTGATGAACTGGTCCGGCGTGACGGACGACCGCTCCTCGGCCGGCCAGCGGATCAGCGCCTCGAACCCCACGACCTCCCCCGCCGCGATGTCCACGACGGGCTGGTACCGCAGCGCGAACGCCTTGTCGGCGACCGCCTGGGCCAGCTGCGACTGCAGGTCGTGCCGCTCGACCATGCGGCTGCGCAGCAGCGGCCGGAAACGGCGCCACTGCCGCTTGCCGGCCGACTTCGCCGCGTACAGCGCGAGGTCGGCGTGGCTCAGCAGTTCCTCCGCGTCCGTGCTGTCGCGCGCGGTGGCCACGCCCACGCTGGCGGACACCGTCACCGACTCGTCGTCCAGGTCGAACGGCCGTCCCAGCGTCTGGATCACCTGGGCCGCCAGCAGCTCGGCGTCGAGTGGTTGTTTGGCGTCCTCCATCAGCACCGCGAACTCGTCGCCGCCGAGCCGGGCCGCCGTGTCGGTGCGCCGCAGGGTCCGGGACAGCCGGTTGCCGACGGCGATCAGCAGATGGTCGCCCGCCCGGTGCCCCATCGTGTCGTTGACCAGTTTGAAGTCGTCGAGGTCGATGAAGAGCAGACAGGTCAGGGAGGACTCGCGGCGGCCACGCAGCAGGGCGCGCTCGATCCGCTCCAGCAGCAGCGTGCGGTTGGGCAGACCGGTCAGCGAGTCGTGGAACGCCCGCTGGGTCAGCTCCTGCTCCAGCCGCCGCTGCTCGGTCACGTCCCGCAGGGTCACCACCAGTCCGGACACGGTCCGCTCGTCCCGGAAGTCGCTGAACCGCACCTCCGCCTCGACACGCCCGTCCCCGCGCCGCACCCACCAGTGGTCGTGCCCCGCCGGCGACCCCCGCTCCCGTACGGCGGTCAGCTCACGCGTGGCCCGGTCCCGGTCCCCGGGGTCCACCAGGTCCGGCAGTGACACGCCGACGAGGTCGTCGGTGCCGAACACGGACCGCGCGGACGGGCTGGCGTACCGGATGGTGTCGTCGTCCTCGAGGATCAGGATGACGTCGGAGGCGTTGCGGACCAGGGTGCGGAAGTACGCCTCGTTCTCCCGCCGGACCACCTCCTGGCGCAGCTTGACCCGCTCCATGGCCAGGCCGGCGTGCGAGGCCAGGATCTCCAGGGAGCCCCAGGTCTCGGTGAGCTGCCGTTCGGGGCCGGCGACCAGCAGGACTCCCGGGATCGCTCCGGCCGGACGGTCCGGCTGCGTCATGGGGCAGACCAGGACGGAGGGCAGGGCGTCCAGCTCGGCGCCGGTGCTGTCGTCGAGGGCGGCCGGGCTGACCAGGCGGGTGCCGCGCGCACCGAGGTCCGTCACCCGCTCCGACGGCAGCAGCACCGTCCGGTGCGGTACGTCCGGCCCCAGCAGCCGGTCGACCGCCGTGCGGCAGGACTGGTCGACCTCCTCCTGCCGGAAGGCCGAGACCAGCGAGGCGGCGGCCGCGCGCAGCGCCAGCTCCCGGGTAACGGCGTGACGATGGGCCACCACCATGCCGGCCAGCCGGAGGATCACCAGCAGGAACAGCACCCCGGAGAAGGCCGCGATCACGGCGGCGTCCCGGGTCTGCTTGCTCAGGCCCTCGTACAGCAGGATCCCTGGTGCGATGAGCGTGGCCACGGCCAGCATGACCAGCCGGCGCGGCGGCGGGAGGAGGGACTCGCGCTGCGGCACGGAGGCGGTCAGTTCGACCATCGAGGGGTGCAGGGCGGCCAGGCCCCAGGCGGTGTAGAAGGCGATCCACCCGGTGTCGAGCAGGGTGCCCGTCTGCCACAGGCCGTTCAGTTGCAGGATCCCGTAGGCGATGTCGAAGCCGAGCAGCGTCACGGTGCCGACGACCAGCAGACCCACGGCACGGTTGTGGCCGGTGACCGGGCTCGGGGTCAGCAGCCGGGCCAGCAGGGCCAGCACGAGGACGTCGCCCAGGGGGTAGGCGATGCTGATCGCGCGCTGCTGCCAGGTCATCCCCTCCGCCACCGTCAGCGGCTGCACCAGGTACACCCACACGGGCAGCGCGAGGCCCGCCGTGATGATCAGCGCGTCGAGCAGGCTCGGCAGGTCGCGGTCGGCCCAGCGGTGGCGCACCAGCCCGGACAGGCCGATGGCGAAGAGCGGATAGGTGGCGAGGTAGCAGGCGTCGGCGGGGGAGGGGAACGGGTTGGAGGCGTCGAAGTACTCCTCCATGACGTTGTAGTAGGTGTCGCCCGTGATGAAGGTGAGCAGGCCGCCGGCGAGGAACCACCAGGGCCACTGGTGGGCGGGCCGGTGCAGGCGCACGCCGGCCAGTACCGCGGTGACGCCGGCCAGCCCGATGACGGCCCACAGCGCGGGAGCCACCACCGGGACGGTCATGTACACGATCGTGACGGCCGTGACCAGGGCGATGTAGGCGGCCATCAGCCGCCGTTCCCGCAGCAAGGACATGCGCCTCCCCCCGTCGGGGGGACCGGGGTGTACACCTGGTCTTGTTGAATTCGATCGTAGGTTCGCCCGAGTGGCCCTGCATCTCGACGGCGGACGCGGGCCCGGGTGAGCGGACCTGGCCCTCGCGACGAGGTCTTGTCAGGCGCGTCCGCGATGGAACCGGACGTGCAACTCCCGCACACCCTCCATGAGTTCCGGTACGGGCCCGTCCACGACTACGCCGGGTGCGACCTCGTGGACGGGGAGTGTCCGGACCGGCGGCGCGGGGACCCGCAACTCGTTCAGCCAGGATGAGAGTTGCTCGGAGGAAGCGACGTAGACGATGCGTCCCAGGCCGACCCATGCGTGCGCGGCCGCGCACATCGGGCAGTGCTCGCCGGAGGTGTAGACCGTCGCGGCGGACCGCTCCTCGGGTGAGAGGCGGGCCGCCGACCAGCGCGCCAGTTCGAACTCGGGGTGCCGGGTGCGATCGCCGGAGGCCACCCGGTTGTGGTCCTCGGCGAGGACCGTGCCGTCCCCGCCGACCAGGACGGACCCGAACGGCTCGTCCCCGGCCCGCAGCGCCTCGGCGGCGAGCTCCACGCAGCGGCGCAGGTGCGGCAGTTCCGTGTCCTTCACGACCATGGTGCGGCCCCTCTCCGCGACGATGTGATCAACAGGACCCTATGGCGCCGGCCCCCATGGGGGAAGGAACGGTGGGGCGGGAACGGCGGGACGGGAGGCCATGGGGTGTCACCCCACCGGAAAAGGCGTTGCCGGACCGGCAGGTCGGTGCTGGAGTGCACCCCATGGACCACATGGATCATGCCGCGTTGCTCGCCCTGTTCGACCGTGACCTGCGGGAGGGGGCCCGGCCGGACGGCCCCGACGCCCGCGTCGAGCGAACCGGCGGCGTCGTGCGCCAGGTCGCCTCCGCACAGGGCTGGAACGGCGTCCTGTGGTCCGCCCTCGACGAGGCGGGAGCCCGGGCGGCGATCGACGAGCAGGTCCGTCACTACACCGGGCTCGGCCTGGACTTCGAGTGGAAGCTGTACGGACACGACCGGCCGGTCGACCTCGGGCAGCGGCTGCGCGCGGCGGGTTTCACGCCCGGACCGCAGGAGACGCTGATGATCGGCGAGGCCGGCGGGGCGGTCCTCGGCGCCGAACCGCCGGAGGGCGTGCGCGTCGAGCCGGTCACCGACGCGACGGGTGTGGACCTCGTGGCCGAGGTGCACGAGAAGGCCTTCGGCGCGGACAGCTCCTGGCTGCGTCACCAACTGCTCGCGCGCCTGGCGGCGGACCCGGACACCGTCGTCGCCGTCGTGGCGATGGCCGGGGACGAGCCGGTGAGCGCGGCCCGGATGGAACTCGTGCCCGGCACGCTGTTCGCCGGCCTGTGGGGCGGCGGCACCGTCGAGGGCTGGCGCGGCCGAGGCATCTACCGTGCCCTGGTGGCCCACCGCGCCCGTGCCGCCGCGGACCGCGGCTACCGCTACCTCCAGGTCGACGCCTCCGACCAGAGCCGCCCCATCCTGGAACGCCTCGGCTTCCTGCCGCTGACCACGACGACGCCGTATGTGCACGAGCTGTGACGTGCGAGTTGTGACGTGCGAGTTGTGACGTGCGAGTTGTGACGGTGCCCGAGCTGCGACGTGCCCGAGCTGCGACGGGTCGAGCTGTGGCGGGCCGCGGTGCCGTCGCGCCCGCCCTCACGCTTCAGCACGCCCGCGCCCGTCTCGCGGCGGCAGCGGTCGTCGGCCGTGCCGCGCGGCGGGGGACGGGTCCGCGCGGCCGGTCGGCCGCGCGGACGGGTTGTGTCATGTCGTGTCGCCGGTTGTGTCGGCGGACGGGTTGTGGCATGCCGTACGGGCTACGTCGCGCCGTACGGGGTGGGTCGTGCCGTACGGTCGGTGCGCCGTCAGCGGCGTGCCTTCGAGCGGTCCAGCGCGGTCACGCCGAGCGCGGCGAGACCGATCTGGATGAGCCACTCGACCCAGTCGACGCCCTTGGTGTCGGCCACGCCGAACGCGGCGGCGAGCGCGGAGCCGATCAGCGCGGCAATGATGCCGACGACGATCGTCCACAGGATGCCGATCCGCTGACGGCCCGGGACCACGAGCCGGCCCAGGACGCCGATGACGATGCCGATCACGATGGCACTGATGATCCCGTCGATCTCCATCTCCGCCCCTTCTCCTCAGGACCCCCGCTGTAGTGCGTGTGCCCCCTGCCGGCCGGGACACTCCGGTTCCGGGGCGGCTCCGCGTCGCTCGCGACCGGGTGCGGGTACGAAAGGGCCGGTCCGGGGTGCGGACCGGCCTTCGGTTCTCCTTCCGGCGGGGCTACGGCCTCGGGGAGGCCTTCGCCGCCGTGCCGGCGCACACCAGCCCCAGGATCACGGCCAGTGCGCCGATGATGATGTTGTTCCACACGACGCCGGCGTCCGGGCTGTCGCCGACGACCCACGGCGAGATGATCATCCACACCCCGAGGGCGCACATGGCCCAGCTCAGGCCGTACATGCGCTCCGGAGCGCGAGTGAACCCGAGCGCCAGCAGGCCGATCGCGATGCCCATGATCAGGTTGTGGGTCACGAGCGGCGGCTGGCTGGTCGTGTAGTGGACTATCCACGGGGAGGCGGCGCAGTACAGACCGAGCAGGAACACCGGTCCGTCCACGAGCGCCACATCGCGACCACCGAGCATGCGGGCGTACCGATCCCGCATTTCGGAGGCATCAGGATGGCTCGTTATGTCACCTCTGGTGGGCGAGACGTTGGCCATGACTCGTCTCCTTCGTCTTGCAGGGCGACCGCGTCTGGTGGGGTATGCGGTAAGCGCCGCGTTAGCCTCATTCTGCACTTATTTCCCCTTTATGTGTAGAGGTCGGAACGGGTGTGCTGATGCGCCCCGCGGTACATGTCCGGGCGGATCGGGGGCAACCGGATGAGTACGACAGCGACCGATCGACGCCGCCCGGCAGGCGGCCTGGAACAGGGGAGGGCAGCGGGCATGTCTGCGGCCATGAGCGCGAAGGTGTTGGAGCGGTTCCCGGCGGGAGCTCCGCGCGGATCATGGCCGGCGGAGGAGTACGCGGCCCGCCGCCGGGCCGAGGGAGAGCCCGCCACCGTCGTGATGGACCTGGAGTCGGACGCCTTCCTCGTGGTGGTCCCGGCCGACGAGGACTGAACCGGGCGCACGGGCCGTCCGGGGAACCATCGCCATTCAGGATTCAGGGCCCGCTTCCCGAAATCCGTGGTCCGGGATGCGAGATGAGCCACGAATTCCTTGACGGCCCTCGTGCCGCGCTGCCACGATCCATGGCATGACCATGCGACTGGATCTCACGCGGCGACGCCACGTCGACCTCGCACGCGTCTCCAGCGCTTCCTGTCGCACCGCAGTCTGAGCCGTCGGCACCGCAGTCTGAGCCCGACGGCTCGCCGCCGCCTCCCCGCACCGCCGTATCCGCCTTCGGCCACACCCTGCCGAGCCCTGGCGCGTCCACGCTCCACGGCGGAGTCTCTCGCGGTGCGTTTCCCTCCGCCCCGCGCGGTGCACTTCTCTCACGCCTGAATTCGGCGCTCCGTCACGCCCGTTGAGCGGACGCCCCCGAATTCGGCTCTGTCCGCGCGCAGTCGCGCGTTCTCCCGGAAAAGAGAGCCCATGGCCACCGTCCTGTCCGTCTCCGGCAGCCCCTCCTCCTCCTCCCGCACCAGCCGCCTGCTGCGCCACCTGGACGAGCGGCTCGTCGCCCAGGGCCACGACGTGATCCCGCTCGACGTGCGCACCATCCCGGCCGAGGCCCTGCTCGGCGCGGACTTCCGGCATCCCGCCATCGTCGAGGCCACCGAACTGTTCGCGCGCGCCGACGGCGTCGTCGTCGGCACGCCCGTCTACAAGGCGTCCTACTCCGGGGTCCTCAAGGCCCTGCTGGACCTGCTCCCGCAGTACGCCCTCACCGGCAAGGCCGTACTGCCCCTCGCCACCGGCGGCAGCATCGCCCATGTCCTCGCCATCGACTACGCCCTGCGCCCGGTGCTCACCTCCATGGGCGCGGCCCACACCGTGCAGGGCTGGTTCACCCTCGACAAGGACATCACCGTCCACGACGACGGCTCCCTGACCGTCGCTCCGGCCGCCACCGAGGCGCTCGCCCAGGTGGTCGACCAGTTCTCCGCGGCGCTCGGCCGCACCCCGCTCCTGGCCGTGGCGGGCTGACCCTCCCGCCTCGCTCGCGGACGTTCCCATCGATCGGAGTTCCCCGTGTCCCTCACCTTCCACTGGTTCCTGCCCACCAACGGCGACAGCCGCCATGTCGTCGGCGGCGGCCACGGCAGCCCGGCCACCGCGTCCGGACGGGACCGGCCGCCGACGGTCGCCTATCTGAGCCAGATCGCCCGCGCCGCCGAGGAAGTGGGCTTCGCGGGGGTCCTCACGCCCACCGGCGCCTGGTGCGAGGACGCGTGGCTCACCACCGCGATGGTCAGCCAGCACACCGAACGCCTGAAGTTCCTCGTCGCCTTCCGCCCCGGCCTGATCTCGCCCACCCTCGCCGCGCAGATGGCCGCCACCTTCCAGCGGCAGACCGGCGGACGGCTCCTCCTCAACGTCGTCACCGGGGGCGAGAACCAGGAGCAGCGCGCCTTCGGCGACTTCCTCGACAAGGACAGCCGGTACCGCCGGACCGGCGAATTCCTGCAGATCGTCAGGGAGTTGTGGGAGGGCAAGTCGGTCGACCTGCACGGCGAGCACCTCCGGGTGCAGGACGCGGCGCTCGCCCGCGTGCCCGACCCCGTTCCCCAGGTGTACTTCGGCGGGTCCTCGCCCATCGCCGGTGAGATCGCCGCCCGGCACGCCGACGTCTACCTCACCTGGGGCGAACCGCCCGCCCAGGTCGCCGAGAAGATCACCCGCATCCGGTCGCTGGCCGCCGGGCAGGGCCGCGCCCTCCGCTTCGGGATCCGGCTGCACGTGATCACCCGCGACACCGCCGAGCAGGCCTGGACCGAAGCGGACCGGCTGCTGGACGGATTCGACCCCGAGACCGTCGCGTCGGTGCAGGCCGGGCTCGCCCGCAGCGAGTCCGAGGGGCAGCGGCGCATGCTCGCCCTGCACGGCGGCCGGCGCGACCGCCTGGAGATCCACCCCAACCTGTGGGCCGGCATCGGCCTGGTGCGCGGCGGGGCGGGCACCGCCCTGGTCGGCAGTCACGACGAGGTCGCCGAGCGGATCAGGGAGTACCACGCCCTCGGCATCGAGGAGTTCATCCTCTCCGGGTATCCGCACCTGGAGGAGGCGTACTGGTTCGGCGAGGGCGTCCTGCCGCGCCTGGCCGCGGACGGCCTGTGGCGCCACCCCTCCGGCAGGGAACCCGCCGCTCCGGCCTCCACGCCCGTACCCTTCGCCAGTTAGAACCGCCCCCGGCCCAACGATCAACCTCCCGGCCCGAGTTCGGCGTCATCCGCACCAAGGGGCACCCCGGCCCCTTGGTGAACGGGAGGTACAGACACCATGAAGCAGCGGGCCGCACGGACCGTCTCGTACGCATTGGCGGTGGCGTTGTCGACCGGGGCCGTGGCCGTCGCCCCCTCCGCGCACGCGGCGCCGCCGCGGCACGGCCACGAGGCGACCCGGGCCGCCTTACGTGACCTGGTCGGGAAGGGCGGCCCGCCCGGAGCTGCCGTCAACGTCCGTGACGCCGAGGGGAGGTGGTTCGCGGAAGCGGGTCACGCGGACACCGCCACCGGCCGCGAGCGTTCCCCGGGCGACCACTTCCGAGGCGCCAGCATCACCAAGACGTTCATCGCCACCGTCCTGCTCCAACTGGAGGCCGAGCGGAGACTGAGCCTGGACGACACGGTCGAGCGGTGGCTGCCCGGCCTGGTCCGGGGCAACGGCTACGAACCGGACCGCATCACCCTGCGCCACCTCCTGAACCACACCAGCGGCATCGCCAACCACACCGCCGACCCGGCGTTCCTGCACGACGCCGCCGGCCCCGGATTCCCCGAGCACCGGTACGACACGCACACGCCCGACGACCTCGTGGCGATCGCGCTGAGACACCCGCCCGTGAATGAGCCCGGGGCGGCGCCCTCGTACTCCAACACCAACTACGTGCTCGCCGGGATGGTCATCGAGAAGGCGACGGGCCGCTCCTACGCGCAGGAGACCACCCGCCGCATCGTCCGGCCGCTGAAGCTGCGCGGGACCTCGTTCCCCGGCACCTCGCCCCACCTGCCGAAACCGCACCCCGTCGGCTACTCGCGGCTCCACCAGGACGCCCCGGACGCCCCCGTCCACGACGCCACCGAGCAGAACATGACCTGGCTGGGCGCGGCCGGAGACGTCATCTCCACCGGCGGCGACCTCAACCGCTTCCAACGGGCGCTGATGAAGGGTGAGTTGCTACCCCCGAAGCAGATGAGGGCGATGCTCGACGAGGTCCCGAGGGGGGACGGGTTCGGGTTCGGACTCGGCGTCGAGTTCGCGACGCTGTCCTGCGGTGTGGAGGTGGTGGGCAAGACCGGGCGGACCAACGGCTCCATGTCCGCCATGGTCGGCACCCGGGACGGCGAGCACCAGCTGACCCTCAACGTCAACGGGGACTGGCTGCCGGACCCGTCGCTCTACACCGATGTGATCGAGGCGGAGTTCTGCGGCGAGATCCCCGCCCGTACCGGCGAGCCGGCCCTGCCCCGGACCGGCGAGCGGGCTCTGCCCCCGACCGGCGATCCGGCCCTGCCCCGGCTCGGCTAGCCGGACGCCAGGGAGCCGAGGTGCGTCCGGCGTGCCTCGGCCGTCTGGCCCTGCACCAGCAGGAACAGCCCCTCGCGCGCCAGCCGCTGCGCCCGGCTGCCCAGGTCCATGGACCGGCCGCCCCCGGCCACGATCGCCGCGGTCGTGGCCGCGCGCATCACGTCGTAGGCCCGGGTCTTCACCGCCAGACGATCCGGCACGCACTCGTGCGGGACGGGGTGGTCGGCCAGTGCGTAGGCCTCCCGCCGGACCTCGTCGAGCCGGGCCCGCAGCGTCCGCGCCGGCTCCTCGCCCTCCGGGGCCCGCTCCACCAGGTCCAGCGCCGCGGACGCCACCCCGAACACGGCCGGACTGGTGTTGGCCGCTTTGGGCAGGTCGGCCAGGGCGAACTCCTCCTGCGGGGTGCGCAGCACGACGGACTCCTCCGGCACCCACAGGCCGTCCAGCTCCAGGGAGACCGTACGGGCGGCGGTGAGGGCCGCGAGCCGCATCGGCGCCGACGCGGACAGCCCCGGCTGCTCCCGGGCCTCGACGACGACGAACACGATCTCGGGCGTGTCCGTCACCCCGGCCAGCAGCATCACGTCGTTCAGACCCCACCCCGTGTACCAGGGCACCCTGCCCTCGAAGCGCCAGCCGCCCCGCTCGGGCACGGCCCGCACGGGAACCCGGGGAAAGCCCCGGACGTGCGCGTACGCGATGCCGGCCAGCAGCTCGCCGGTCGCCAGCGGACGCAGCAGCTTCTCCCGGACGGGCGAGTCGTATGTGGCGAGCAGCTTCACCGGCGTGTGGTGCTGTGTCTGCACGAACCATGTGGAGCAGCACGCCCCGGAGAGGATCTCCGCGGTCTCCCGCGCCACCGCCACGGGCGCGTCCGCGCCGCCGTACTCCTTCGGCCCGCCCACGCCGAGCAGCCCCGACCGTTTCACCGCCTCGACATGGCTCGCGGGCACACCCTCCTGGTCGACGCGCTCGGCGTGCGGGACGAGGAGGTCGTGCGCCAGGCGCCGGGCGCGGCTGACGAGAGGATGGGGTGTGGTGGTCATGGAGGAAATTGTCCCGGTCGGCCGGCGCGGGGTGTCGATCCGGGGGTGTGTCGTTGGTGCGGGAGGTGCAAGGACACCCGGACACCGAGAGGCCGAGGAGGCCTCGTCAAGGTCCCCTCAGGGGCGGGCGTCCAGCTCCGTGAGCACGTCGAAGTCGAGCCCGTCGGCCCGCGCCAGATAGATCCGCTGGCGCACATGGGCGTCGCGCAGGTGCAGCAGTCCGCGCGGGCCCTCGTACGACACCGCGCCCGCGGCCGCGCCGATCGCCGTCACGTCCAGCGTCCCGGCACGCCTCAGCAACGCGGCCAGCAGCAGCACGCCCTCGTAGCAGGACTCGCCGAGGCTGCCGAGGGCGGGCGCCTCGACGCCGTAGCGGGCGGCGTACTGTCCGTGGAAGTCGAGGGTGTCCCGGTTGGCGAGCGACGCGAAGAACCCGGCCGTGCTGTAGAGGTCCTCGGTGGCCGACGGGCCGCTCGCCATCAGCATGTTCTCGTCCATCAGCGTGCTCAGCCGCAGACAGCGCGCGTGCAGGCCGTACGCCGCGAAGGCCCGGTTGAAGCGCACCGCGTCGCTGCCGACCAGCAGCACCAGCACCGCGTCCGCGTCCGAGCGCTCGACGCGGCGCAGCACCGGCTCGAAGTCGTGCGTGCCGAGCGGGAGATAGGCCTCGCCGGCGACACGGCCGCCGGACGCGCGGGCGTACGCGCGGGCCGAGCGAGCCGTGTGCCGCGGCCATATGTAGTCGTTGCCCACCACGAACCACCGCCGCAACCCGCGCTCGTGTGCCAGCAGGTCCATCGCGGGCCGCAGCTGGTCGCGCGGGGTCTCGCTGGTCAGGAACACGCCCGCGGTGTCCTCGCCGCCCTCGTACAGCGCGGTGTACACGTACGGGACGCGGTGCGCGACCCGCGGTGCCAGTGCCTGGCGCACCGAGGAGATGTGCCAGCCGGTGACGCCCTGCACGACACCGAGGTCCACGAGCGCCTCGACCTGGGCGGCGACCTCGTGCGGCGCGCCCGAGCCGTCGACCGGCACCAGCCGCAGCTCCCTGCCCAGCACGCCGCCGTCCCGGTTGACCTCCTCGGCGGCCAGTCGCGCGCACAGTTCGCAGGTCGGCCCGAAGATCCCGGCCGGCCCCTGGAGCGGGAACACGAGGGCCACGCCGAGGACGGAGTCGTCGGCCGTGAACCACTCGGGCGCGGGGAGGTCGTGCCGGAACATGGCGTCATGATTCCGGCTCCACCGGACGAACTCCAGTGCGTCTCCTACGATGGACACCCCTCGGAGGCAAGGAGCAGGATGCCCACCCCACCCGCGCGTCGACCGGACGACCTGGTGCAGCTGCTGACGCGGGCCGAGCGGCTCGCGGCCCGCCGGCTGCAGGCCGTGCTGGCGGAAGAGGGCTGCTCGCTGGATGCCTGGCGGGTGCTGGCGCTGCTGTCCGACGGCGAGGGGCACCACATGACGGCGGTCGCGGAGGCCGCCTTCCTGCCGCCTCCGACCCTGACCAAGCTGATCGACCAGCTCGTCGACCAGAACGTCGTGCACCGCCGGGTCGACCCGTTCGACCGCCGCCGGGTCCTCGCCCGTCTCACCCCGCGCGGCCAGGAGTACTGGCAGCGCGTCGACCGCGCGGTCCGCGCCGGCTGGCCCGGACTCGACGAGGGCGACGACGACCTGCTGCGGTCCCTGCTGGACCGGCTCGCGGCGACGCTGGAGCAACAGGCCCGCGTGTGAGCCGCCGCGGGCCGGCGCGGGGATGACTGGTCTACACCCTTGACTGGTACAGACCAACGCGGTTGAGTGTGGCTCCGCAACCCCCCACCACGGCCGCGCCCACGCCGTGACCGGTCCGCCGGTGCGTGCGGTGAAGGCTCGGCTCCGCCCTGCCCTCGCCCGGGAGCGGCCGTGCCCCGCAAAGGAGTTGATCCCGTGTCGAGACGCCGTGTCTCCGCCGTCCTGGCCGTCCTCGCCCTCGCCGGCACCGCGCCCGTGCTCCTGCCCGCCACGAACGCCTCCGCCGCCGCGTGCTCCAGCTACCCGAACTGGGTGGCCGGGAAGTCCTACGCCGCCGGCGACATCGTCCGCTACACCGACGGCAAGGCCTACATCGCCGAACACGCCAACCCGGGCTACGACCCCACCATCAGCACCTGGTACTGGGAGCCGTACGCCTGCGACAGCGGTCCGGGCACGCCCGACGCGCGCTTCGTCGTCACCGAGGCGCAGTTCAACCAGATGTTCCCGAACCGGAATCCGTTCTACACGTACAGCGGTCTCACCGCGGCCCTGAGCGCCTACCCCGGCTTCGCCAACACCGGCGGCGACACGGTGAAGAAGCAGGAGGCCGCCGCCTTCCTCGCCAACGTCGGCCACGAGACCGGCGGGCTCGTACACGTGGTGGAGCAGAACACCGCCAACTACCCGCACTACTGCGACTGGAGCCGCCCCTACGGCTGTCCGGCCGGGCAGGCCGCCTACTACGGGCGCGGCCCGATCCAGCTGAGCTGGAACTTCAACTACAAGGCGGCGGGGGACGCGCTCGGCATCGACCTGCTGAACAACCCCTGGCTGGTGCAGAACGACTCGGCCATCGCCTGGAAGACGGCCCTGTGGTACTGGAACACCCAGACCGGCCCCGGCACCATGACCCCGCACAACGCCATGGTGAACGGCGCCGGCTTCGGCCAGACCATCCGCAGCATCAACGGCTCCCTGGAGTGCGACGGCAAGAACCCGGCGCAGGTGCAGAGCCGGGTGAACAACTACCAGCGGTTCACGCAGATCCTCGGGACGTCGCCCGGCGGCAACCTCTACTGCTGACACCGGACGAAGGGGCGTGCCGGGCCTGCTCGGCACAACCGGCGCACCGGCCCGCTCGGCGCGTGTGACACTTCGCCGATGGACTCACAGACGATCACCGCGGACGCCGCGGGCACCTGGAAACTGGGCGACCTGCCCGTCCGCCGGCTCGGCCTCGGCGCGATGCGGCTGACGGGCAGTGGCGCCTTCCACCACGGCACACCCGGCGACCGCGAACGGTCGATCGCCGTCCTGCGCAGGGCGATCGGCCTCGGCGTGAACCACATCGACACGGCCGCCTTCTACTTCTCCTCGCTGCGCTCCGCCAACGAACTCATCAACAGCGCGCTCGCGCCCTACCCCGACGACCTGGTGATCGTCACCAAGGTGGGCCCGTACCGGACGTACTCGGGGGAGTGGGGCACCTCGGCGCGGCCCGACGAACTGCGCGGGCACGTCGAGGAGAACCTGCGCCAGCTCGGCCGCGACCACCTGGACGTCGTCAACCTGCGCCGGATGCCGAAGTACGACTCGATCTCCGAACACTTCGGCGCCCTCGCGGAACTGCGCGACGCGGGCCTGATCCGCCACCTCGGCATCTCCAACGTCACGCCCCGCCATCTCGCCGAGGCACAGGCCATCGCCCCGGTGGTCTGCGTGCAGAACCGGTACGCCCTCGACCGGCCCGACCCCGGCACGGACGCACTCCTGCGCGTCTGCGGCGAGCAGGGCATCGCCTTCGTGCCGTTCTACGCCGTCGCGGGCGACGCAGGTGAGCACGGCGCGACCGCCGCCCACGACGAGGAGGTCCAAGCAGTGGCCCGGGCCCATGGCGCGAGCCCCGCGCAGATCCGCATCGCCTGGACGCTGCACCAGGGGCCGCACGTCCTCGCCATCCCCGGCACCGGCAACCCCGACCACCTCACGGAGAACGTGGCAGCGGCCGCGATCCGCCTCACCGGCGAGGAGCTGGAGCGGCTCGACGGACTGCGGGGGAAGGCCGGTTGAGCGGCGCGCCGAGCGTCCTAGGCCGTCCAGACCCCGTCCCGCATCAGATGCCTGCGCGGCAGCTCGTGCACCTCGCACCAGGCCTGGACCGCCCGTGGCCGGACGCGGAAGAAGGCGTACGACGCGTGGTCCTCGCGCGGATCCCAGCCGGTCTTCGCGCGGAACGCCTCGGCCGCCGCCGGTGGCACCTGCCCGGCCGTGAAGGTCTCCGCGTCACCGTCGACGAGCACGACGTCCCGGGTGTCCCCGAGGGCCAGTCGCACCCGGCGACCGTCCCGCAGGTTCCTGCCGGTGGGGTTGGTCAGCCGGGTGCACAGCCAGACGGCCTCCTCGTGCCAGACGAACCACAGCGGTACCAGGCACGGCACCCCGTCGGCGTCCGCCGTGGCGACCCAGATGTCGATCTCCCGCTCCAGCCGGTCCAGCACGTCGGCCTTGCGCTGCGCGGGGGTACGAGGAGGCTCAGTGATCTTCATGGCGGGGACGCTAGCGGTCACCCGGCCGTCGCGCCTCGGGCCTCGGACGTAGGCCCGGGGCCTAGGTACCTTCCGAGTTGAGGCCATCGACAAGGTCAAGGAATGACGGGGGCCGGCCACCCGCGACGAACAAGACACCCGACTCTCCGCGCCGGCTGCCCGGTAGCCAGGTGATGGCCTCACCGTCCCGACCTGGCCACAGCGAGCGCCCACACGATGTAGAGGGCGTTCACCACCAGCCGGGCCCCCGCCCCCACCGGTCGGTCCAGTAATCGGGGCCGGTCCGGCCGGGCGCGTCGCAGCGCGTCCACATGGGACACCAGATAGCAGGTGACGAGGACTGCGGCGGACAGGCCCCCGGCCGCCCGGGTGCGCGGAACCAGCACCAGCACACCCACCACGATCTCTGCCGCCCCGCTGGCGGCCACGAGGAGCCGTGGTCGGCGGAGCCAGGCGGGTACCAGCGTGCGGAAGTAGTCCGGGGCCAGAAAGTGCATGACCCCCGTGGCGACGAGAAAGACCGCCAGCCCGGCAGCAGCGATAACCTCCATGGCAGGATGCTCCGTTCACCCCGCGCCTGGACGCTTGAACAGAACGATCGCCGCGTCGTCTGCGCTTCCGCAGGCGAGGTGACGATGTTCGCCGAGTCCCACCCGTTCCGTGTCGGCTCACACCGTCCGCCGGCATGGAAAGTCGTGTTGCCGCTCGGTGGCCGCGCCGGAATCTTCCGGCCGGGACAGCCGGCCGTGGCTGCTCCTGGATTGATCGTCCCGCCCCAGCTGGCCCACGCGTGCGCGGTGACCTCCTCCTATGTCGCCCTGTTCGTCGACGCCTGGCTGCTGCCGTCCCGGCCGGAGCCGATCCTGCTCGGTGTGGACGAGGTCCGCCGCCTGCTGGCGGCGCTCGGCAGCACCGGTTCCGACGGACCCGACACCGGCGTGGACCTGGCCGCCGGATACGCGGAGCTGCGGGCACTCGCCGGACGCCCAGCCACACTCGATCCGCGGGTCGCCCACGCGGTCCGCCTCTGCACGTCGTGTGATCCGGACATGACCCTTGCCTCGGTCGCCGAGGAAGTCGGTCTGTCGGCCCCGCGGCTGCGCGCCCTGGTCGCGCGGGACGTGGGCATCACGCTCACTCGCCTGCGCCGCTGGGGCCGCCTCCGTGACGCGATCACCAGCTTGCCGGGCCAGACCGCCGCCCTCGCTGCGGCAACCGCGGGCTTCGCCGATCAGGCTCACCTCACCCGTACCGCCCGGGACTTCACCGGGCGCACACCTTCGTCCCTGCGGTGCCCCGCACCCTATGGTTTCCGGGAGGACTGACTTGTCCGCGGACGGTGTCCGCATCCCCGGGGGAGTCTGGATCGTCACGGCGACGCGCGAGCGTATCCCTGCCGGCGCGTGACGGCCTGAGCGCTGCTTCGGCACGTCCGAGTCCCCGAGGTCCCCTGAGCGCGGAGCGTCCCCCAGGTCCCCCTGAGCGCGGAGTGCCGTCGCCGCCCTCGGCGCGTTCCGACTCACCCTGCGATCACGCCCCTTCGAGGTACTGCGCCACTCCCTCCCCGAGCGACCAGTCGGCCGGTTCGTTCTCCGTCAGGACGACGAACACGTTCCGCGGCTCGGTGCCCGCGTACGCCTGGGCGAGTTCGGCGATCCTGCGGTACAGCGCCCGCTTCTGCGCGGGCGTGCGACCTGCGCGCAGCGTGATCGCGACGTAGACGATGCCGTCGTCGCGACGCACGCCGAGGTAGTCGTCGTACCGCAGGGTGCCGCTCGTGCCGTCGTGGTCCACGAGGACCTGGAATCGGTCGTCGGGCGGGATGCCGATCGTCTCCGTCAGGGCGTCGTGGACGGCGCGGCCGAGCGCGGCGAGGCGCTCGGGCCCGGCGCGGAGCGTGTCGATGCGGATGAAGGGCATGGGGCTGGAGCCTCCGGGATGTCGTGTGCGGCGCCGGGATGTCGTCTGTGGCGCCGGAATGTCGTCTGTGGCGCCGGTGAGGATGTCGGCGGTGCCGTCCTCGAGCTGAGTGTACATACTAGTAGTTACAGAAGTTGACGAACCTGGTTGGCATCCCAGCCGTTTTACGTATAACCTCTCCCGCTAACCCCGCGCTCCGAGAGGTCCCGATGAGACGTATCGCCCTGGTCACCCTCGTCGTCGACGACTACGACGAGGCGATCCGCTTCTACACCGAGGCCCTCGGATTCCGGCTCGTCGAGGACGCCCCCCGGCCCGACGGATCCCGCTGGGTCGTCGTCGAACCCGGCGCCCCGGGAGCGGGCACCGGCCTGCTGCTCGCCCGCGCCAAGGGCGAGGCCCAGGCCGCCCGGGTCGGGGACCAGACCGGCGGGCGCGTCGGGTTCTTCCTGCACACCGACGACTTCGCCCGCGACCACGCCCGGATGGCCGCCGCCGGCGTGACCTTCCTGGAGGAACCGCGGCACGAGCCGTACGGAACCGTCGCCGTCTTCCAGGACCTGTACGGCAACCGCTGGGACCTGCTCCAGCCCGCCGGCTGACCCGGCTCGCCCCCCTTGAACCGCTGCCCAAGGAAAGACCCGCCATGACTGCTACGCGCGTAGACAGCGAAGTGATCCGTCGCCTCCCGAAGGCCGTCCTGCACGACCACCTCGACGGCGGCCTGCGCCCCGCCACCGTCGTGGAACTCGCGGACGCGATCGGCCACCCCCTGCCCACCACCGACCCCGACGAGCTCGCCGCCTGGTACTACGAGGCCGCCAACTCCGGTGACCTGGTGCGCTACATCGCCACGTTCGAGCACACCCTCGCCGTCATGCAGACCCGCGAGGGCCTGCTGCGCACCGCCGAGGAGTACGTGCTCGACCTCGCCGCGGACGGCGTCGTCTACGGCGAGGTGCGCTACGCCCCCGAGCTGAACACCAAGGGCGGGCTGGCCATGGCCGAGGTCGTGGAGACCGTCCAGGAGGGCCTGGCGGCGGGCATGGCCAAGGCCGCGGCCGCCGGGACGCCGGTGCGGGTCGGCACGCTGCTGTGCGGGATGCGGATGTTCGACCGGGTGCGCGAGGCCGCCGACCTGGCCGTGGCGTTCCGGGACGCGGGTGTCGTCGGCTTCGACATCGCCGGCGCCGAGGACGGCTTCCCGCCCGCCGACCACCTCGCCGCCTTCGAGCACCTGCGCCGCGAGAACGTGCCGTTCACCATCCACGCGGGCGAGGCCCACGGCCTGCCCAGCATCCACCAGGCGCTCCAGGTGTGCGGCGCCCAGCGCATCGGGCACGGCGTGCGCATCACCGACGACATTCCCGACCTCGCGGCGGGCAAGCTCGGCCGGCTCGCGGGCTGGGTGCGCGACCGGCGCATCGCGCTGGAGATGTGCCCGACGTCCAACCTCCAGACCGGCGCCGCGACCTCCATCGCCGAGCACCCGATCACCGCGCTGAAGGACCTCGGCTTCCGCGTCACCCTCAACACCGACAACCGGCTGGTGTCGGGCACCACGATGACCCGCGAGATGTCCCTGCTGGTGGAGCAGGCGGGCTGGACCGTCGAGGACCTGCGCACGGTCACGGTGAACGCCCTGAAGAGCGCGTTCCTGCCGTTCGACGAGCGGAACGCGCTCATCCGCGACGTGGTCCTGCCCGGCTACGCCGCCGCGCTCTGAAGCAGCCCCTTGAGATAGGCGGCCTGTCCGACGTGCTGGAGATCGTCGGACAGGACGCTGACCAGCCGTACGCCCAGGCTGACCGGCGGGTCCCAGCGCTCGTCGACGATGCGCTCCAGGTCCTTGGCGGCCAGGCCGCGCAGGGCGTCCAGGCTCTGCGCGTGCACGGCGTCGTAGTAGCCGGTCAGCAGATCGCCCGAGTCGACCTTGACCTTGGCGACCTTGGCGGGGCTGTGGCCGTAGCCCGTGTCGTGGCGCGGCAGGCCCAGGCCGAAGCGCTTCTCCCAGTCCTGGGCCAGCCACACCTGTTCCAGGCCGAAGGCGTCGGCGATGTGGTCGTCCTGGACACGGGTCAGGTGCCAGACCAGCCAGGCGATGGAGTTGGTGTCGGGGGAGGGGCGGGCGGCCAGTTCGTCGGGCCCGAGCCCCTCGACGGTGGCGTGGACTTCTTCCCGGATGCGGTTGTAGCCGTCGATGAGGATGTCCTTCGCATGCATGGCTCCACCATCGCGCATCGGCGCGCCGCGTGCGCTCCCGCTCACGCGAGTGCATCGGCGCATCGCGTGCGCCCCGGTCACGCGCCGGTGGTCTCCAGCAGCCCCATCAGCGCGCGGGCCGCCGGGCTGGTGGCCTGCCGGGGCGGCAGCAGTGCCACCGTCTCGTAGACCGCCTCGCCGGTGCCCTTCACCGGCAGCGCGGTCAGGGAGGCGCGCTTGTGCGCGAAGTGCCGCGGCACGACGGCGACACCGAGGTTCTCGTCGACCAGGTCGAGCAGCGTGTGCACGTCGTTCACCTCCAGGGCGACGGTCCGCCGGACGCCCGCCGCCGCGAACACCGCGTCGGTGGTGCGGCGCGGACCCCAGTCCGGGTGGAAGTCGACGAACACCTCCCCGCCGAGCTCCTCCGGCGTCACGGCCGCGCCCGCGGCGGCGAGCCGGTGGCTGGAGTGGCACAGCAGCGTCATCGGCTCGCTGGTCAGCGGCACCGACCGCAGCTGGTCGCTGTCCTCCTGGATCCGCACGGCGAACGCCAGGTCGAGCCGCCCGGCCGCGACCTCCTCCGCGAGCGCTCCCGACCCGGCCTGCCGCAGGCAGATCTCCACATCCGGGTGACGGTGCCGGAACGCGGCGAGCAGCCCCGCCACGTGCACCCCGGCGATGCACTGCTCGCTGCCGAGCGCGAGCATGCCACGCAGCACGCCCTGCACCGCCGCCACCGCCTCGTGGGCCGAGCGCACCTGCGCCAGGATCCGCTCCGCCTCGCCGAGCAGGGCCCGGCCGGCCGGGGTGAGCGTCACCCGGCGGGTCGTGCGCACGAACAGCGGTGTCTGCAGCTCCCGCTCCAGTGCCCGGATGGAGGCCGACAGGCCCGACTGGGACACCAGGAGGCGTTCGGCCGCCCGGGTGAAGTGCTGGTCCTCGGCGACCGCGACGAAATGCTGCAAGTGGCGCAGTTCCATGACTGAGAAGCGTAGCCGCTGAATTCCATCGGATTCTTCTGTTGGACGCATGGGCGCAGGTCACGCCAGAGTGGACACCGGCTTCCTCCCGACCGTGCCAACCCCTCTGGAGTCGCGTTGTACACCGCACACCCCGACCGCTACGCGGACATGCCCTACCGGCGCACCGGACGCAGCGGCCTGAAGCTCCCCGCGCTCTCGCTCGGCCTGTGGCACAACTTCGGCCCGGACCGGCCCGTCGAGACCCAGCGCGCCATCCTGCGCCGCGCCTTCGACCTCGGCATCACCCACTTCGACCTCGCCAACAACTACGGCCCGCCGCCCGGCGCCGCCGAGTCCGCCTTCGGCGAGTTCCTGAAGGCCGACTTCGCGCCCTACCGCGACGAGCTGGTCATCTCCACCAAGGCCGGCTACCTGATGTGGCCCGGCCCGTACGGCGAGTGGGGCTCACGCAAGTACCTGCTGTCCTCGCTGGACCAGAGCCTGAGCCGGATGGGCCTGGACTACGTCGACATCTTCTACTCGCACCGCCCCGACCCGGACACTCCGCTGGAGGAGACCATGGGCGCGCTGCACTCGGCGGTGCAGCAGGGCAAGGCGCTGTACGTCGGTGTCTCCAACTACTCCGCCGAGCAGACCCGCGAGGCCGCCCGCATCCTGGGCGAGCTGGGCACCCCGCTCCTCATCCACCAGCCGCGCTACTCGATGCTGGACCGCCGCCCCGAGGACGAGGGCCTGCTGGACGCCCTCGACGAGCTCCAGGTCGGCTCCATCGTCTTCTCCCCGCTGGAGCAGGGCCTCCTCTCCGCCCGCTACCTCGACGGCATCCCCGAGGGCTCCCGGGCGGCGAGCGACAGCCCGTTCCTCCAGTCCGACGCCGTCACCGAGGAGCTGGTGGGCCGGCTGCGCGATCTGAACGACATCGCCAAGACGCGCGGCCAGACGCTGGCCCAGATGGCGCTGGCCTGGGTCCTGCGCGGTGGCCGGGTGACCTCGGCGCTGGTCGGCGCGAGCAGCCCGCAGCAGGTGGAGGACAGCGTCGGCGCCATCGGCAACCTGGACTTCGACGCGGACGAGCTGTCCCGCATCGACGCCATCGTCCGGCAGTAGCCGCATCGTCCGACAGAGAGCCGCCGCGTGTGCCCGGGGGAGTGCGCCCCCGGGCACACGGGCTAGGGGGTGTCCGCAAAGCCCCGCCTGCCCCGCGACGCCCGGCACGCCGAGAGCACGCACCGAACGCCGCAGGGCCCGCCCTCCGGGCGAACGACGCGACTGTGCGGACACCCCCTAGGACCTGATCCGTTCCTCCAGGCGCACGGTCACCGTGTCGCCCTCCGCCTTGCCGATGGCCTTGCGGACATCCGCCTTCACGGGCAGCTTGTGCGTGCCGTCGCCGAGGGCCATGAACGAGCTGCGGAACGGATGCCCGTCGATCGTCCCGCGGACCTTGACCAGGCCGCGGGTGCCGAAGAAGGCGACGGACTCGGGCCAGACCAGATAGGTCCAGCCGCCCTCGGCGGGGCTCTTCTGCAGGACGGCGGTGAACTCGGCGTCCAGTTCTCCGGTCGGGGCCATGACGTCCTCCTGTGCTCGGCGGTCTCCCACACGGCAGACCGCCGGGCACCGGAAAACTCATCGCGGACCCCGGCTCACGCCCCGGCGGGCGCCCGGTCCAGGAACCCCAGCACGGCCTTGATCCGCCCCTGCTCGTCCAGGGTGATCACGTCCGACCCGGCCACCGGCGCCGAACCGTCCGCCTCGCTCACCAGCTCCCACGAGAAGCGCGCGGTGTCGTGGTGCCCGTCGACCGCACCGGCGAGCCGGAAGGCGAACCCCGGGAACTGCTCCCGGGCCGCCGCGATCACCGCGGCGATCCTCTCGTGGCCGCTGACGTCGGCCAGGGGGTCGGTGTAGCCGCCGTCCGGGGTCCAGGCGGCGGCGACCGCCTTCTCCCGCGTCGCCGGGTCCGGGGCGTTCCAGGCCTCGAAGTAGCGGGCGACGGCGTCCTCGTGACGACGGTCGGGTGCGGACATGGCGATCAGCCTCCAGAAAGGTCATACCTGCTGGTCGGGGGCCGGATCACCGCTCGCGGCGAACCCGGCGTGAACCACCCTGCCCGGGCCCGCCCGAACCGTCGATTACCTCCCGGGTCATGCCCCTCGGCGACCGCCGCCACGTTTCGGCCAACTCCGGGCGTGAATATGCCAGGAGAGTGGCCGGAAAGTCGTGGTGACAGTGTTTCAGTAGTGAACATACTGACCTGCGAGAGCGCTTTCACATCCAGCGACGGCGCCCTCACGCACAGCACGCGAGCCGCGGGAGCAGCGAGTCCGGGCCGGCAGACGGGCAGGGCGACGGGGGAGGGTCACGTGCACGACGAGTTCCTGTGTCACGTCACGGCGTACGGAGTCTGCGACGGCCGCCGCATCGGAGTACCCCTCGGCACCTACCGGGCCCCCACCCTCGCCCTCGCCCTGTGGTGGCTGCGCGACCGCGCCTCCTGGATCGCCCAGCGGCTCGACCCCCGGCCGGACGCCGAGCACTTACCGCCGGGCGCGCTCGTGCCGGTCGCCGACACCGTGCCCGACGTGCCCGCGCTGCTGCGCGCCTGGTGCGCCGACCCCGCCCAGCAGGAGCGGGTCGCCGAGGAGTTGGCGGCCGGCCGGCTGGTGCGCATCGCCACCAGCGACGACACCACCGAGTACGAACTCCTCGCCGAGTCCGTCGACGCCCTGCGGATGCAGCGCACGGCTCCCGTCCTCGGCATCCCCGTGGCCTGACCGGCCCTCACGCGCTCACGGAGGCGCACACCAGGGCAAATCGGTAGAATCTTGGTCATGGCGCAGCCGTCGGTAGCACCAGAACTCGTCCTGGAGACCGAGACGGGCTCCACCGTGATGATCCCGGGCCGCGACTACCACGTAGGACGCGACCCGATGAGCGACATCGTCATCGACGACGACCGGGTCTCCTGGCACCACGCGGTACTGCGGCCCGAGGACGGCCACTGGACCATCGAGGACGAGAACAGCACCAACGGCACCTACGCGGACGGCCGCCGCATCCACGAGTGGGACGTAGGACCCGGCAGCGTCATCCGCTTCGGCAACCCCGCCGACGGACCCCGTGTGGTCCTCCTGGGCCGCCCCGCCCCCACCCCGGAACGCCCCTCCGCCGTCTCCATGCCGGCCATGACCGGCACCTACCGGCAGCCCACGACCGTACGGCCGCTGCCCACCCGCACCATCCGCATCGGCCGCGCCACCGACAACGACCTCGTCATCGACGACCTCGTGGTCTCCCGCCGGCACGCCGAACTGCGCGCCCTGCCCGACGGCACCTACGAGATCACCGACCTCGGCAGCCACAACGGCACGTACCTCAACGGCCGGCCCGTCACCTCCGCCCCGGTCGCCCAGGGCGACATCGTCGGCATCGGCCACTCGGCGTTCTGCCTCGTCGGCGACGAACTCCAGGAGTACGTCGACACCGGCGAGGTCTCCCTCGACGTGCAGGACCTCGCCGTCGCCGTCGACCGAGGGCGGAAGACCCTGCTCGACCACGTGTCGTTCCCGGTGGGGGAGAAGTGCCTGCTCGCCGTCGTCGGCCCGAGCGGCGCCGGGAAGTCCACGCTCCTCAACGCCCTCACCGGCCAGCGCCCCGCCGACCACGGCACCGTCCTCTACGACGGCCGCGACCTCTACCGCGACTACGCCGAGCTGCGCCAGCGCATCGGCCTCGTCCCGCAGGACGACATCCTGCACGCCCAGCTGACCGTGCGCAAAGCCCTCTCCTACGCCGCCGAGCTGCGCTTCCCGCAGGACACCGCCAAGGCCGAGCGGCGCGCCCGGGTCGACGAGGTCATCCGCGAACTCGGCCTGGAACAGCGCGCGGACCAGCCCGTGCACAGCCTCTCCGGCGGCCAGCGCAAGCGCGTCAGCGTGGCCCTGGAGCTGCTGACCAAACCGTCGCTGCTCTTCCTCGACGAACCCACCTCCGGACTCGACCCCGGCATGGACCGCTCGGTGATGCACATGCTGCGCGGCCTCGCCGACGACGGCCGGACCGTCATCGTCGTCACCCACAGCGTGCTCAGCCTGGACGTCTGCGACCGGCTCCTCGTGCTCGCGCCCGGCGGGAAGATCGCCTACTACGGGCCGCCCGAGGACGCCCTGCCGTACTTCGGCTTCGAGCAGTGGCCGGAGGCCTTCGAGTCCTTCGACCGGGACACGGACCGGGCCTGGGCCGAGGAGTACCGCGCCTCGCCCTTCCACGGCCGGTACGTCGCCGACGCCTCCGCACAGCCCCAGCTGCCCCGGTCCGAGCCCGTCGTCATCACGGCGCCGCCCCGGCCGCGCAGCCGGGCCGCGCAGCTCGGCACCCTGGTCCGCCGGTACGCGTCCGCGCTGAGCGCCGACCGCACCTTCCTGATCATCATGATCGCGCTGCCGTTCGTGATGGGCGTGATGGCGCGGGCCCTGGCGGCCGGCAAGCTGACCTTCGACACGGCGATGAACACGCTGCTCATCCTGTGCGTCGGCGCGGTGCTCACCGGCGCCGCCAACGCCGTCCGCGAACTCGTCAAGGAACGCGTGATCTACCAGCGGGAACGGGCGGTGGGCCTGTCCAGATCGGCGTACCTGATGTCCAAGGTCGTCGTCCTGGGCGCCGTCACCATCCTCCAGGCGGTGGTGCTGACGCTGGTCGCGCTGCTCGGCGTGGACCTCGACGCACCCGGCGGCGAGGGCGTGCTGATGCCGCCCCTGGTGGAGATCACCGTCGCCGTCGCCCTGCTGGCGTTCACGGCGATGATGCTCGGGCTGCTCGTCTCCGCGCTGGTGCGCAAGGAAGAGGTGACGATGCCGCTGCTCGTGCTCATCGCCATCGTCCAGGTCGTCTTCTGCGGGGCCCTGCTGAAGCTGGACGGCGTGCCCGGGCTGGAGCAGCTGGGCTGGCTGGTGCCGGCCCGCTGGGCGCTGGCGGCGATGGCCGGCACGGTCGGGCTGGCCAGGATCGTGCCGGACGACCTGACCAAGGACCCCCTCTTCGAGCACTCGGCGGGCACCTGGCTGCTCGACGTCGGAATGCTGCTCGTGCTGTCGGCGCTGTTCGGCTTCCTCGTGTCCCGGCTGCTGCGCCGGCACGAACCGGCCGTGATGCGGAAGTAGGGAGCCGCCATGACGACTCCCGGCTTCCGGCCCACCCACGTCGTGCCCCAGCACGGGATGCCCGCCTGGGAGGAGCCCGACCCGGCCCGGCCCACCGTCGACCTCGACCCGCTGCTGCCGGTGCAGCTGCTGGAGCGGCAGGGCGACTGGGGGCACGTGCTGTGCTTCAACGGCTGGTCCGCCTGGGTCGACGGGCGGCGCCTGGTGGCGGTGCCGCAGGACCCGCCCGCCGCGGACGGGCCGCTCACCCGCGCCGCGGATCCGCGTCCGCTGCTGAGCCGGGCGCAGGAGGCTCTGGCGCGCTACCGGTCGGCGGTCGAGGACCTCGCGGGCGGCCTGGACCGGGAGTCCTTCCGCGCCCGCACCCGCGGGCTGCGGATCGGCGTGGTCGTCGACGGCGAGTCCGTGTGGCTCTACGACGCCGCGCACGGCCACTGGGTGTACGCCGACGGCACCCGCCTGACCACGTACGCGACGGACGAGACCCCCCGGGCCGACCCGGAGCCGTCCCGCCGGGCCGAGGCGCCCGCGCACCCACCGACGCGGGTGGTCCCCGAGGAACCGCCCCGCTCCCAGCCGGCACCACGCCCGGCACAGACCACCGGCCCCGGACAGAACGCACCCCCCGGGCCGACCCGCGCGGCGCCTCCCGAGGCTCCCGAGCCGACCCGAGTTGTGTCCCCCGAGGCTCCCGAGCCGACGCGGGTCGTGTCGTCCGAGCCCGCCAGGCCTCCCGAGCCGACGCGGGTGGTCTCGCCGGAGGCGCCGGGGCCGTCGGGGGGCGCGTCCTCCGAGGTGCCGGAGCCGACGCCGGCCGTGCGGCCCGGGGCCCCCGAGCCGACCCGGGTCGTGTCGTCCGAGCTGCCCAAGCCCCCCGAGCCCACCCGGGTGGTCTCTCCCGAGGCTTCGGGGCCGTCGGACGCCATGCCTGCCGAAGCCCCCGAGCCGACCCGGGTCGTGCCCCCTGAGGGGCCCGAGCCCACCCGGGTCGTGTCTCCCGAGCCCCCCGAGCCCACCCGAGTCGGCTCTGCCGAAGCTCCGGAACCTCCCGAGCCCACGCGGCTCGTGGCGCCGGAGGACGTCGAGGAGGCGGGGCGTCCGGGGGAGACCGCGCCCACTCGGGTCGTGTCGCCCGAGGGTGACGTCCGTTGAGCCGCGAGACGAGCGTGTTCTCGGGGCGGCCCTCCGAGCTGATCGGGCAGCAGATCGCCGGGTACCGGATCGAGCAGGAGATCGGGCGCGGCGGCATGGCCGTCGTCTACCGGGCCCGCGACCTGCGTCTGGAACGCACCGTCGCCCTCAAGCTGCTCGCCCCGGAACTCGCCCGCAACGACACCTTCCGGCGCCGCTTCACGCACGAGTCCCGCGCCGCCGCCGCGATCGACCACCCCCACATCGTGCCGGTGTTCGAGGCGGGCGAGACGGACGGCGTCCTCTACATCGCCATGCGCTACGTCGCCGGCAGCGACCTGCGGCACGTCCTCGACCGGGAGGGCCCGCTGCCGCCCGCCACCGCCGTGCGCGTCGCCGCCCAGGTCGCCTCCGCGCTCGACGCCGCCCACGAGCACGGCCTGGTGCACCGGGACGTCAAGCCCGGCAACATCCTGGTCTCCCGCGGCACCGACAGCGACCACCCCGAGCACGTCTACCTCACCGACTTCGGCCTCACGAAGAAGTCGCTGTCGCTGACCGGCTTCACCACGGTCGGCCAGTTCGTCGGCACCCTCGACTACGTCGCCCCCGAGCAGATCTCCGGCAAGCCGGTCGACGCCCGCTGCGACGTCTACGGCTTCGCCTGCGTCGTCTACGAGACCCTGGCGGGTCACCCGCCCTTCCGCCGGGACGACGACATGGCCCTGCTCTGGGCCCACCAGTACGACGACCCGCCGCCGCTGACCGAGGCCCGGCCCGGCATCCCCGCCCAGGCCGACCCCGTCTTCGCCAAGGCCCTCGCCAAGAGCCCCGACGACCGGTACCCGTCCTGCCTCGACTTCGTGGCCGCCCTGCGCGCCGCGACGACCGGCGGCGTGGCCGGGATCGCCCCCACGCCCCCACCGGGGGACCGGCAGCGGCCGGGCCCGGGGGAGGAGCGGCCCAAACCGCCCCCGCGCTGGGCCGAACCGGTCTTCCTGCCGAGGCCGTAGCGTCCGGAGTCAGTGCTCCCGGACCGGACCCGCCTCGCCCCGCCGCCGCACGTGCCGGGCCAGCAGCGCCCCGGCGAACCCGGTCACCAGCCCCCACGGCACGGCCAGCCCCACCGCACCCCACAACCGGGGTCTGAGGAACAGCTCGCCCGCGAGACCGCCGCCCAGGTCGCCGATGCCGAGCACGGACAGGCCGTAATGCGCGGAGATCCGCCCCACGAGGCAGATCATGAACACCGTCAGCACCAGCGCGACGGCCATGTGCACGGCGTGCTGCCAGGCCCGGACCCGGGCCGGGGACCGGGCGGCCATCACGAACGCGGCGCCCAGCAGCAGCACGGCGTCGACGACCAGCAGCCACCACACCCGGCCGTCGTGCTCCGCCAGCGTCCTCAGGTTCAGCTCGGAGATGTCCGGGGTGCGCAGCACCTCGTCGAGCACCTGCGGCATCGGCAGCCCGAACGGCCCCTCCACCCTGCCGTTCCAGGTGGCGCCGAGCCCGATCGTCAGCGCCAGCCACACCAGGTTGGGCATGCCCAGCAGGATCACCGCGAACGTCTCAGCCACGTGCCCCCGCGTCACCGCGACGACGAGCGCCACGACCACGCCGATGGCGACACAGGCGAGCAGCAGCGCGACCACCGCGTACGCGGCCGGCCGTACGGAGGCCTGGAACCGCAGCAGTCCGCCCGGCAGCGGAGCCCCGCGCGACACCAGCAGCGCCAGCACCAGCACACCGGCCAGCCACACCACGCCGACGAACACGGACAGCGGGACGTCGCTGGTGAAGCCGACCTTCGGCGAGGCGCCGAACAGGTCGCCGAGTTCGCCCAGCGCGTCGTTCCCGAGGGAGATGTCGAAGGTGTGCCGGGCGGCGAGCGTCAGGGCGATCAGCGCGAGCAGCCACAGCGCCGCGATCCGGGCGGCCCACCCGGCCAGCTCCCGGGCACCGGCGACCGCGCGGTGCCGCAGCGGCCGCAGGAAACCCCAGGCGATCACCAGCGCCCCGGTGAGGGTGACCGACAAGGGGATCACTGTCAGGCCCGCCTGCGTGTCGGCGAGGTCCCCGGCGCTCCCGGAGAGCTCCACGGTGCCCCCGACGGCGGTGACCACGGTCGCCGCGACGACCGGGGCGAACGCGCCGTCCGGCAGGTCGGCGGCCCCGGCCGCCCACAGGCCGAGCGCGGCCACCACCGCCATGGCGAGCAGCCCGCCGAGCACCGTGACGAGGGCCTGCGCCCAGCCGTGGCGGGCGGCGACCCGCTCGCCCGCGGGACGGACCTGGCCGGAGGGGATGCGCGAACTCACGCTGCCACGCTAAGCAGCACCCGCGCCGCCCGCCCGCCGGGAGGTCCGTCCGCGTCGGCTTGCGGGGCGTACCGGACCGGAGCACACAATGAACTCGTAGTGGAAAAAGCGGCCTACACCGGGATCAATGCCTCGGATGTGCGGAGGCCGCGAGAGAACCCACGCGGGAAGAAGAGCTCGTGAGCGTCGAACCGCCGTCGTCCGGCCGCCCCACAGGACCCCCCTCGGGCCCGCTGTCGGGCCCCTCCCAGCCGCCGCCGGGGGGCGGCCCGCCCCCCGAGCCGCCGAGCGGGGGCGGCGAGCCGCCCGAGCCGCGCCGCCCGTGGTGGGGATCCGTCCCCCGTGTCGCGCTGATCGCCGGCGCCCTCGTGGCCGCCGTCGTCCTGGTCGTGGTGTTCACCCGCCCCGACGGCGGCGGCACCGGCGCGTCCGACGGCGGCACCAGGACGTCCGAGGGCGAGGTCTTCCTCCAGCCCGCGGCGGACACCGGCCCCGACCCGTTCACCGAGTCCACGGCGAAGGAGAGCTCCGCCGCGCCGGTCTCGCCCTCGCCCACCGAGCTGGCCCCGCAGAACACCGTCCAAGGCGTGCAGGGCGGCGCGCCCGGCCTCTACGGCGGCACCCGCAACGTGGCCAGCTGTGACGTGGAGAAGCAGATCTCGTACTTCGAGGGCGCCCCCGACAAGCAGCGGGCGTTCGCCTCCGTCGCCCGCGTGGACCCGTCCGACGTCCCCGCGTACCTGCGTTCGCTCACCCCGGTGCAGCTGCGCATGGACACCCGCGTCACCAACCACGGCTACAAGGACGGCGCCGCCACCAGCTACCAGGCCGTCCTCCAGTCCGGCACGGCCGTCCTCGTCGACGACCGCGGCGTGCCCCGGGTGCGCTGCGCGTGCGGCAACCCGCTGACCCCGCCGGTCGCCCAGCAGACCGCGCCGAAGGCCTCCGGCGACGCGTGGCCGTCGTACAAGTCGTCGAACGTCGTCGTGGTCACCCCCGCGCCCGAGCCGGTCGACGTCTTCGTCATGTGCGAGCGCGACGGCGAGTGGTTCGAGCGTCACAAGGGGGACACGGGCGCGAAGGACCGCAAGACCGAGAAGCCGGACAAGCCCTCCCCGTCGGTGAGCGTGACCACGCCGACATCGCCGACCGACCCGACCTCGTCGGAGCCGCCCACGAGCGAACCGCCGACCTCGGAGCCGGAGACGTCGTCCGAGCCGCCTACGAGCGAGCCGCCGACGTCCGAACCCCAGCCGCCCGGGAGTGACACCGGGAGCGTCACGACCGACCAGGCCCCGGCCTCCTGACTCACCCGGCACGGACGACTCAGCCGGCACGGACCACCAGGGCGTAGTCGCCGAGCCCGAGCAGGCGATCGGCCGGCACCTCGACCCGGGCGCCGACGACCGCCTCGAGGCGGCCCGTCTCCGGCTCGAACGCCACGTCCTGGACCGTGCCGAGCTCGTCACCCGTCTCGGCGAGGATCCGCAGGCCCGGCAGCTCGTGGTGCGGCGGCACCTCGGCGGGGGCGGCGGACGAGCGCACCAGCACGGCGTCCGGGCCGACGGCGTGCAGGGCGCCCCAGGCCAGCACCGTCTCCTTGCGGGAGTGCCTGCCGCGCACCCGGACGTGGGTGACCACGCCGGAGGCGGCGTCGACCGTCAGCGACCTCACGACGCCGATCTCCTCCGCGTCGGCCAGCGTCAGCACCGGCAGGCCCCGCGCCTGCGAGAACAGCATCACGACGGCGTCCCCTTCCGCTCGTCACGGAAGGCACCGACCCGGGCGACGAAGTCCGTCAGGTCGTCGGCGACGTAACGGGTGGCGTCCGCGGGGATGACCAGCGCCCGCCCCGAGACGGCGAGCGTCTCCCCGCGCGGCACGTACACCCGGTGCCGACGGCGTCTGGAGCCCTGCACGAGTGCCTTGGCGGCGGCGATCCGGAAGCCCACGACCCGGCCGCTGGTGCCGCCCTCGACGACCACGTCGAGCACCGTGCCGACCTCCGAGCCCTCGTCGGTCAGGACTTTCGCGTGCAGCACCCGGCCCTGCTGGGCCTCGCGGCGCGCCACCACGACGGACGTGTCCTGCAGGGCGAGGGCGTCGCGGATCATCACGGCGTCATGGCCCAGCGAGTGCACCGCCGCCCAGGGCAGGCTCTGCTTCAGCGGGCCGGACAGCAGGCCGCGGCCGCTGAGCGTGAAGCCGGTGACGCGCCCGGCCGCGGCGTCGAAGACGGTGTCCTTGACCTGCGCGACGGCGTCTCCGCCCAGCGTGACGACCGGCAGGGTCGTCAGGCTCCGCGCCGCCATCAGCTCGTTCATCGCACGCCCTTCCCACCGGGCCCGCGCCGTACCGCGATGACGGTCCCCGACCGCCGGCCGGCCTGCACGGCGAGCGTCACCACAAGGATCGCGGCGAGCGCCGCGACCACCACGACCAGCCACATCCACCAGGCCACCGCACACCTCCGGCGATCCGCCCGGCCGCCCTCGGCCGGTCCTGGTTCCTTCCGGGTGCCCCGCGGACGGGGGACAATGCCCAGGGCACTGGACGGACGGACAGCTGTCAGGACTGCACCGCGCGGCTCGGGGTACGAGCACTGGTGCAGAGCGTCCGGCCAGTCCGGCTTCCCAGAGAGAAACGCATGATCGACCACCTGGACGGGGCAGTGATACCGACTGGTTTCGACGTGCCCGTGGAACCGCTGAGGCGGGCGGCACACTATTCGGGCGAGCAGGGATGCATCGCCGAGGCGCGGTCCTTCGCCGCGCTCTTCCTCGAGCAGCTCAGGACCGAGTGGTGCGCGCGCATCGACGACCGCGTCGACGGCGCCGTGCTGCTGGTGGTGAGCGAGCTGGTCACCAACGCCGACCGCCACAGCAACGGGCCGTACATCCTGGAGCTCGTGGGCACGGACACCGCGGTGACGGTGTCGGTCTACGACAGCAGCTCCGCCCTGCCCCGCATCTTCCCGCGCAACCCCGAGCGCGTCGGCCGGCACGGCCTGGAGATCGTCCACGCGCTCGCCGAGCAGGTCAGCGTGGAACGGGTGCCGGTGGGCAAGCGCGTACGCGCCGTGCTGCCCCTCGCCGACGAAGCCGGTGGGTGAGCCCCTCCGCGTGTGAGGCTCCGCCGGGACGCTCCGCGCGCCGTGGCCCCCGGGAGGCGGCCGTCCGCGCCTCGGACGCCGTCGCGGGTGTCGTCCCCTCCCGCATGGGGGGCGGCACCCGCGACGGCGTCCGGCTGTGTCAGGCGCAGCCCAGCTCGCCCAGCATGCCCTCGCGCAGCCGGGTGATGATCCGCTTGATCAGGCGGGAGACGTGCATCTGGGAGCAGCCGAGCCGCTCGCCGATCTCCGCCTGGGTGGCCTCCTCCACGAACCGCATGTGGATGATCTGCCGGTCCCGCTCGCTGAGCTCCGCCATGAGCGGGGCGAGCGAGTGGAAGTCCTCGACGAGCCGCAGCCCGTCCTCCTCCACCCCGATGAAGTCGGCCAGGACGGCCTCGCCGCCCTCCGGCCCGTCACCGGTGAGCGCGGCGTCCAGCGAGGAGGAGTTGTACCCGTTCGCGGCGATCTGCCCCTCGATGACCTGGCTCTCGGAGATGTTCATCAGCGTGGCCAGCTCCGCGACCGTCGGCTCGCGGTCCAGCCGGCTCGCGAGTTCCTCACGGGCCTTGGCCAGCTCCACGCGCAGCTCCTGCAGCCGCCGCGGCACGTGCACCGCCCACGTGGTGTCCCGGAAGAAGCGCTTGATCTCGCCGACGATGTACGGCAGCGCGAAGGAGGTGAACTCGACCTCGCGGCTCAGCTCGAACCGGTCGATCGCCTTGATCAGGCCGATCATGCCGGTCTGGACGATGTCCTCCATGTCGTCGCCGCGGCCCCGGAACCGGCCGGCCGCGAACCGCACGAGCGACATGTTCATCTCGATCAGCGTGTTGCGCGCGTACTGGTACTCGTGCGTGCCCTCTTCGAGTTCCGTCAGGCGCTGGAAGAACTGGCGGGACAGCTCCCTGGCGTCCCGCGGGGCCACGGACCGCGGGTCCGCGACTCCCGGCAGTGCTCCGTCACCCGTGCTGGCCTCGGCGTTCTCCTCGACGACCTGTGCCTTCGACCGGATCACGGCGGTCTCCATTACCTCTCCCCGAACGTCATGGCGGACATCTGCCTAGGTCCTTCCGGGTTGCGGGTACCCGGGCAGGCGCCACACATGCGCGCGAATGTCCGACGGGCGGGAAAACCGGCTGCCGGGCCTCCTCCGCCGACGGCACCCGGGCCGGGGCGCAGCCCCGCCAACCTCCCTGCCGGGAGAGCGCGTTGGGGCCATTCCACCCAGGGCGGAACGCCGGGCCCTTCCCCCGGCGAGCAGGACTCCTAGGCTGGAGCGGTGAGCAACCACGTGCCGAACGAAGCCCGCGTCATCCCCCTGCGTCCGCACGGCGCGCGCCCCCAGGCGGCCCGCCCCACCGCCGCTCCGCCGCGCCCCGGACCCCCGGCCCCCGCCCCGAAGGAGCCCCTGTGGCGTGACCTCGTGGGCGACGTCCTGCGCCGTGAACGCCTCGCGCAGGAGCGCACCCTGAAGGACGTCGCCGACGAGGCGCGCATCTCGATGCCCTACCTGTCGGAGGTGGAGCGCGGCCGCAAGGAGGCCTCCTCGGAGGTCCTCGCGGCCGCCGCCCAGGCCCTCGGACTGGGCCTGGGCGACCTGCTGACGAGGGCGCAGGACGAGCTGAGCCGCGTCACCTCCCGGTACGCGGGCGGCGGCCGCCGCGGGGCGTCCACGTCGTCGTACGACGGGCTGTGCCTGGCCGCCTGAGCCCGGCCGGCCGGCGCCTCAGACCTTCACGGGGCGCCGGCTCAGCACCTCGTCGGCCAGCCCGTAGGCCACCGCCTCCCGCGCGGTGAACACCTTGTCGCGGTCCATGTCGGCCCGCAGGGTGCCCACGTCGTGGTGGGTGTGCCGGGCCAGCACCTCCTCCACCTGGGAGCGGATCCGCACCATCTCCTTGGCCTGCAGCGACAGGTCCGACGCCGTGCCGCGCGCTCCGCCCGTGGCCGGCTGCCCGAGCAGCACCCGGGCGTGCTCCAGCACGAACCGCCGCCCGGTGTCCCCGCCGGCCAGCAGCACGGCCGCCGTGGAGGCCGCCTGCCCGACGCAGAACGTCGAGATCGGCGCCTGCACGTACGTCATGGTGTCGTAGATGGCCATGAGCGAAGTGAACGAGCCGCCGGGGGAGTTGAGGTAGACCGCGATCTCGCTCTCCGGGGACGACGACTCCAGATGGAGCAATTGCGCGATGACGACGTTGGCGACGCCGTCGTCGATCTCGGTGCCGAGGAAGATGATCCGCTCGGACAGCAGCCTGCTGAACACGTCGTAGGACCGTTCGCCCTGCGGGGTGCGCTCGACGACGTTCGGAATCGTGTACGTACCCATCACTGAAGCCCCATCCTGCGCCGGGTGGCCGCCGGGCGGATGTCCGCGAGGGACTCCAGGACCCGGTCCACCATGCCGTACTCCTTGGCCTCCTCGGCCGTGAACCAGCGGTCCCGGTCGCCGTCCCGGGAGATGGTCTCCGGGGTCTGTCCGGTGTGCTCGGCGGTGATCCGCTCGATGGTCCGCTTGGTGAACTCCAGGTTCTCCGCCTGGATCTCGATGTCGGCGGTGGTGCCGCCGATGCCCCCCGACGGCTGGTGCATCATGACGCGCGCGTTCGGCAGGGCGTAGCGCTTGCCCGGCGTGCCGACGCAGAGCAGGAACTGGCCCATGCTGGCGGCGAAGCCCATGGCCAGGGTGGAGACGTCGTTGGGGATCAGCCGCATCGTGTCGTAGATCGCCAGGCCCGCGTGCACCGAGCCGCCGGGGCTGTTGATGTACAGGCTGATGTCGGTGCGCGGGTCCTCCGCGGACAGGATGAGCAACTGGGCGCAGACCCGGTTCGCGGAGACCTCGTCGACCTGCGTGCCCAGCAGCACGATGCGCTGCGCGAGCAGTTGGGCGGCGAGATGGTCGTCGAACCGGGTCGGAGGGGTGTCGCCCTCCTCCGCCCGCGGGGCGAGCGTCGTGAGTGGAGTCATCGGTTCTCCTCGTCGTGGCGGCGAGCGCCGTGGACGTGTCGGGATGTGCCGTCGACTCCACTCTTGACCTCGGACGATGCCCGCGAACGGTTTCTCTGCCCTCGGCAGATCCGCTACCGGCAGAGCCCCCGGGCTCAGCCCTTCTCGCGCAACTGGCGGAAGAACGCCCGCACGTCGCCGACCAGCAGATCGGGCTCCTCCATCGCCGCGAAGTGCCCGCCGCGGTCGAACCCGTCCAGCGCACGAGGTTCTCCGTGCGCTCGGCCCGGTGCCGCAGCGGGAGCTGGGGCTCGGCCGGGAAGGGGCAGCTCGTCCGAGTCCGTCCACTCGCGGAACTACTCCACGATCCAGGCGAGTTGCCGGCCGGCGAGTCTGTGAGGGCGTACGCCACGGTCTGTGGCCGGGCCGACTGGAGTACGGCGTAATCCGTGCCGTCACGGGAGTAGTCGCGCCAGCGGTGCCGGGAGGCGAGGGTGCGCTCCCGCTCCTCGGGGCCGAGCGCGTCCAGTTCCTTCTGGCTTCCCGCGGGATCGCCGCTGTCCGCCGTCGGCCCGGACAGCCCGAACCCGGGGATGCTCGGCACCACCACGGGGAACGCGTCGGACGGATCCCCTCCGTGGGCGGCCGGATCGGCCAGCGGTCCGACGACGTCCAGGAACTCCACGATCGAGCCCGGCCAGCCGTGGGTGATCATCAGCGGGGTGGCGCCCGAGCCGGGCGGCCCGTCCGGCCGGCGGGTGCGGTCGAGACGGTCGTGGAGGTCGTCGAGGTCGCGCCGCGGGATGTCGAGACGGAAGGGACGGACACCGCTGCCGGCGGTCTGGGACGTGGTCATGGCCGCGATGCCAGGGGGCGCCGTGAGGTGGCCGAACAATTTTCCCCGCCGAGCCGATGAGTTCCGGGCCGTCGGCCGGTCGACACAGATGACAGCGACCACGCCCCGGGAGGAACTCATGGCGACCGACGGTTTCACCACCTGCCTCTGGTTCGACGGCCAGGCCGAGGAGGCGGCCCACCACTACGTCTCGATCTTCAAGAACTCCAGCATCGGCAAGATCGCCCGCTACCCCGAGGGGGCGCTCCAGCCCGCCGGCGGCGTGATGACCGTCGAGTTCACGGCCAACGGCCACCGCTTCCTCGGGCTCAACGGCGGACCGCAGTTCAAGTTCACCGAGGCGGTCTCCTTCATGATCTTCTGCGCGAACCAGGAGGAGATCGACTACTACTGGACCAGGCTCACCGACGGCGGCGAGCCGGGCCCGTGCGGCTGGCTCAAGGACAAGTACGGCGTGTCCTGGCAGGTCGTCCCGGAGCGGCTCGACGAGATGATCACCGACCCGGACCCGGCGAAGGCGGCCCGGGTGACCGAGGCGTTCATGGCGATGGGCAAGTTCGACCTCGCCGCCCTGGAGAAGGCGTACGCGGGCGAGTGACCCACCGGCGCCCGCGGGAACCGGTCCGCAGCGCGCACACGGCGTCCATGCGAGGCGGTCAGCCCGTCGCGTGCCGAATCGTCGCGGTGATCTCCCGGGCGATCCGCAGGATGCCGGGGGAGCGGACCGGGCAGGGCTTCGGCGTGGACGTCGTGGGTGCCAGACAGAAGTGCAGGTAGTCGTCGTCGCGGTGCAGGGCCGTACGGTCGCGGGACGGCTGGGTGCAGTAGTCCCGGTGGGCGCGTTCGTGGGCCGTGCACGGCAGGTACTGCGTCCAGGTGTAGCGGCCGCCGGCCGGGCTCACCGCCTTCCCGGCGTCCGACACCAGGTCCCCCGTGGCGGCGGCCTGCTTCGCGTAGAGGGCGTTGACCCGCCGGACCCGGTCGGGGGTGGCCGGGTCCGGGCCCTGCGACACCCAGACGATCCTCGGGCGGCTGCCGTTCCCGGCCGCGGCGATCTGCTCGGCGAGCCGGCGCGCGTCGGCGGCGTACCGGGCGAAGTACCGGGCCGGGGACTTGGCGTAGGTGATGCCGTCCATGCACGGCGTGTAGCCCCAGGAGTTCCCCCAGAACTGCAGCACCACGAAGTCGGGCCGCAGCCTGCGCACCAGCGCGGCGGCCTTGTCGGCGGCCAGCACGAGGGACCGGTCGGCCGTGCCCTCCAGGTAGTCGCAGAGGGTGGTGCCGGAGTACGGGGCACTGGTGTACTCCGCCGCGACGTCCCGGCGTAACTCCTGTCCGAGGACCTTCTGCGCCTCCATCGCCAGCGAGTCGCCGAGGTACAGCACCCTGGGCGCCTTCTTCACCACCGCGCCGGGGGAGACGGGCGCGCGCCCGCGGGGCGGGGGCGCGCCCTGCTCGCCCGGGGCCGCGGGCCCGGGAGAGGCCGACGTACGCGGTGCGGCCGGCGGTGGCCCCTCGGGCGCGGACGCCGGATCCCCGCACGCGCCGAGCAGCACCCCGGCCAGCACCATCCCCACGACCCACGGCTTGCGCATACGGCAACTCCCACCCCGGCCACCGAAACGGCACTCAGGCAAGCACAGCCGGGCGCCGGGGGGAAGACGTCCACCGGACGCGGTGGGTCACACGCGGTCGGCGACGATCAGCAGGTACTGGAAACTGCCGTTCCGGTAGGCGGTGAGGAACGTGTCCTCGATGCCCGTGACCAGGTGCTCGGCCTGCCGGCGCAACTCCCAGTACGGAAGGGTCGCGGCCGTCAGGTCCTGCACGTGGACCGGGACCAGCCGGTTGCGGGCCATGGCCCGGAAGTACTCGGACCGCGGGTGGATGTCGCAGATGTAGTGGGCGTTGATCAGGGAGACCTCGCGCGAGGCCCGCCCGTAGGTGTCGTTGTAGCAGCCGGTGATCACCACGTAGCGGCCACCGCGGCGCAGCAGCCGGGCGTGCTCGGCGAACAGCAGGTCCAGCTCCACGTACATCGTCGACTCGTTGTTCCACGACGCCGCGAACGCGCCCGTCGGGAAGCCGGTGTCGAGCATGTTCCGGCAGTGGTAGCGGACCTTGCCGTCGATGCCCCGGCGCCGGGCCTGCTCGCCCGCGAAGTCGGCCTGCTTGGCGGAGAGGGTCACCCCGTCGGCCCGGCAGCCGTAGCGGAGGTGCGCCACCACGCTGCCGCCGCCGCGCCCGCATCCGGCGTCGAAGACGCGGTCGGCGGGGGAGAGGGGGCCGAGGCGGCCGGCGAGCAGTTCGGCCTGGGCGTGTTCGAGGCGGTGGAGTTCGGCGGTGATCCGCTCGCGGCGCCGCTCGGGGTCCTTCTCGTCGAGGACGGACCGGTCGGCCTCTCCGACGCCGTAGTGGTGGTGGTACAGGTCGTCGATCTTCCCGAGTTCCAGGTTGACCGGGTTCTCCTCCGCGTTCCAGTAGTCGGCCACGCGGTTCTGGTACGTCGAGTCGGCGGCGGTCCGGGTCGGCAGCGGTGCTGTCGTGGCGTCTGCGGTGGTGGTCACGGACGGCTCCTCGTGCTTCTGGCGTGACATCAAGGGATCGCGCTTCACCAGTAGTCGGGCAGGTGGTAGCGGTGGGTGTTGGTGGCGTGCCACTCGTGGTTGCCGGACACCCAGGCCGCAAGGCCCCGGGCGTAGCGCTCGACGAGCGGCGAGGAGGCGGACAGCGCCGCGGACTCCTCCTCGAAGGCGTCCATGATCTGGTTGTGGATCTCGACGGCCTTCAGATAGGCGGCCTTCAGCCCGCGCCGCTCCTCGGCGGCGATGACCAGCGGCAGGTTGAGGTGGTCGGGGTCGCCCGCCAGCTCCTTGGTGAAGGAGTACAGGTCGTTGACGATGGTGGTGGCGTTGCACGCCAGTGCGGTGATCCGCTGGATCTCCGGGCGGGCGTACACCGCCTCGGGCAGCTCGTAGCCGTCCACCGCGTCCACGATCGACAGACACGGGCGGAAGTTGTTGAACTGCCGCATCACCAGGTACTCCCAGACGCGCGGCACGTACCGCGTCTCCGCCCAGGCGGCCTCGGCGACGTACCCGAGGTGCAGCCGGGCGATGTCGTGCACGAACCGGTCGGTCTGACTGGGGGTGGCGAAGGCGGCGTAGTCCTTGAGCGCGCGGTGGTACGAGCGCAGCGGCCCGTCGGCCGTCAGGCCCCGGCGCCACTCCGCCTCCCGGTCGGGCGGACCGTGGTACGGGTCGAGCGCCGACTGGGCGATGACCAGCCGCCCGCCGAGTCCGCGCGAGGACCCGCCCCGGTCCTCGTCCTCGGAGCAGTAGCAGCTGTCGACGAGGTTCTCGGCCAGCAGCAGCTCACCGGCGACGGTGAGCCGGTCCAGGTCGGCGGCGCCCGGATGCTGCAGCACGACGGCCCGGCCGAACTGGAACCCCGCGAAGTCCCCGGTCCACGCCGGCGGGAACAGCTCCAGCGCGTGCGCCCAGGCCTCCAGCCTGCGGTCGATCTCCTTGACCTTCTCGGGATCGGGAGGCACGGCGGGCCGGTACCGCAGCCCGGGGACGGGACCACCGGGCCGGGCCCGTCCGGCCCGGGCGAGACGCGGGGGGCCGGGCGGGGCGGGCCGGGGGACGGGGGCCGGAGCATCGGCGGCCACCGGGGCCGGGACCCCGGCGAAGGCCGGGCCCGGAGGGCGGCCGGTGAGCGGTGTGCCAGGTGGGCCGGGGACTGGTGGGCGTGGTGATGCCGGAAGGCCGGTGAGCGGTGCGCCAGGTGGGCCGGAGATCGGCGAACGTGGTGGGCCGGGGACCGGTGGGCGTGGTGATGCCGGAAGCCCGGTGAGCGGTGCGCCAGGTGGGCCGGGGATCGGCGAACGTGGTGGGCCGGGGATCGGTGGGCGTGGTGATGCCGGAAGGCCGGTGAGCGGTGTGCCAGGTGGGCCGGGGATCGGCGAACGTTGTGGGCCGGGGATCGGTGGGCGTGCTGATGCCGGAAGGCCGGTGAGCGCTGAGCCAGGTGGACCCGGGACCGGTGGGCGTGGTGATGCCGGAAGGCCGGCGAGCGGTGAGGCCGGTGTGTCGGGGGTCGGGGGAGTGTTCACGGGCGTACTCCACTCCACCCCGTCAGCCGGCCGTCCGGCCGATCTGGACGTTCTCCAGGATGCCCGCGGCGTCGGGCACCAGGATGGCCAGCGAGTAGTAGGCGGTCACCAGGTAGCGGATGATCGCGGTGTCGTCGACGCCCATGAACCGCACGTTCAGGCCCGGCTGGTACTCCTCGGGGATACCGGTCTGGAACAGTCCGACGACCCCTTGGTCGGCCTCTCCGGTGCGCAGGGCGATGATGCTGCTGGTGTGCTGGTCGCTGACCGGGATCTTGCCGCACGGGAAGAGCGGGACACCCCGCCAGGCGGGCACCTCGTGGCCCTCGACGTTCACCGTGCCCGGCACCAGCCCCCGCTTGTTGCACTGGCGGAAGAACGCCGCGATGGCCTTCGGGTGGGCGAGGAACAGCCGTGTCTTGCGCCGCATCGACAGCAGCTCGTCCAGGTCGTCCGGCGTCGGCGGGCCCGAGAACGTGCTGATGCGCTGGCTGTAGTCGACGTTGTGCAGCAGCCCGAACTCGCGGTTGTTGACCAGCTCCCACTCCTGGCGCTCGCGGATCTCCTCGATGGTCAGCCGGAGCTGCTGCTCGGTCTGGTCCATCGGGTCGTTGTAGAGGTCGGCGACCCGGGTGTGGACCCGCAGCACGGTCTGCGTGAGCGACAACTCGTACTCGCGCGGGGCGAGTTCGTAGTCGACGAAGCCGCCGGGCAGGACCGGCTCGCCCACGTGCCCGGCCTGCACCGGCACGTCCGCCTCGCCCTTGCGGTTCATCGGTTTGCTCTGCCGCTCGGCGTAGGCCTCCAGATGGGCCGCGAGGGACGGGACGCGGTCGGTGTACTCCCGCAGCGTGTCCCAGGACAGCACCAGCACCACACCCGCGGTCTCCGCGCGCACGGACGTCAGCCAGAGCGGATCGGCCCGCCCCACGGCCTCGTCGCCGAGCCCCTCGCCGTCCGTGACGACGCCGATGACCTCCTCCTCGCCGTACTTGCCGGTGGCGTACCGGGTGAACCGGCCGTGCACGATCAGGTAGGCCTCGGTGACGGGCTGGCCGGCCTCGAACAGCACCTCTCCGACGCGCACCTCACGGACCTCGAACCGGGAGGCGATCTCCTTCAGCGCCTCGGTGTCCGAGTAGCCGCGCAGCACGGGCAGCTCGGTCAGCGTCGCGGGGATCACCCGGATGTCGTCGGCCCCGTTCTGCTCGAACTGCACCCGGCCCCGGCCCAGGCGCAGGGTCAGCCGCCGGTTGACCCGGTACGCACCGCCCCGGACGTCGACCCACGGCAGCGTCTTCAGCAGCCACCGCGAGGTGATGGCCTGCATCTGCGGGACGGACTTGGTGGTCGTGGCGAGCCGGCGGGCCGCCTGGGTGCTGAGGCTGGTGAGCTGCGCCTCGGTGGGTGCCGCGGCGGGCTGGGGCGCGGGGTCGTCGGTGGCGGGGCCGGTGGTGCTCTCGGGTGCGGACACATTCCCTCCCTGGGGTGGAGCGGACAGCGTGAGACGCCCCCGGGACAAGCGGGAGCGGGCCGAGCGGTCGGCGGGGGTGGATGGAGTGGTCGGCGAAGACGGCGGGACGGCCGGCGAGGCCGGCGGCCTCGTGGCGCCGGTGAGCCGGGCGGGCCTCGAGTACCAGCCAAACAGCGGCAGAGGCGGCCGGATAACCGCGTGAAGGGGGCGGCTTCTCGCGTCGGCGGTGGCAAACCCCCGCTCGGGGCGGAGGACGAACCTCCGTGTGATCCCACGCCGGTCTCCCGCCCCGCGCCGCCGGGCGCACGGGGCGCGCGAACGCCGCCGACACGGTCGTGCACTCGCCGTGGCCACCGCCCGCGCACCCGTCCGCAAGCGGCTCGCGCTCGGCGCGCGGGGCGGCCCGCAGGTGACTAGCGTGAGGAAACGGACCATCCACCCGTCCGGAGAGGGTCGCAGCCATGGCCGTGCAACCTGAAGGAGCCCCTTGCTGGGCCGACGCGATGTTCAGCGACCTCGAAGGGGCCAAGAGCTTCTACGGGGACGTCCTCGGCTGGACCTTCGCCGAGGCGTCGGCGGAGTTCGGCAACTACACCGAGGCCTACGCGAACGGCAAGGCGGCCGCCGCCGTCGTCCCGCCCATGCCCGGCCAGGAAGGCGTGTCGCAGTGGTGCCTGTACTTCGCGGCCCGGGACGCCGCCGCCACCGCGCGGAAGATCCGCGAGAACGGCGGCGAGGTGGTGATGGAGCCGATGCAGGTCGCCGACCTCGGCACCATGTGCCTGGCCCGCGACCCCGGTGGCGTGATGTTCGGCCTGTGGCAGGCCGGCACCCACGAGGGCTTCGACACGGAGATGGGCGGGCCGGGGGCGTTCTGCTGGGCGGAGGTCTTCACCCGCGAGCCGCGGAAGTCCGACGCGTTCTTCCCCGCGGTCTTCGGCTACAGCGCCCAGCAGATGCAGGACCACACGATGGACTTCCGGGTCTACAACCTCGGTGAGCGACCCGCCCTCGGCCGCATGGAGATGACGGACGACTTCCCGCCCGAGATGCCGCCGTACATCAACGTCTACTTCGGCGTGGCCGACTGCGACGAGACGGTCTCCAAGGCCACGAAGCTCGGCGCGACGCTGCAGTTCGGACCGATGGACACCCCCTTCGGGCGGTTCGCGGCGCTGACCGACCCCCAGGGCGCGAACTTCTCCGTGATCGACACCACGCGGACCGAGGGCGAGATGCCGGCCATGACCGACGTCTCCTGAACGGCCGGGACGGGCACCCGGCACGCCCATGGCATGATCGTGTCCATGGGTGAACGTGTTGTGGCCGCGTGCGACGGGGCTTCGAAGGGAAACCCCGGGCCCGCGGGCTGGGCCTGGGTCGTCGCCGACGCTTCCGAGACGCCGGAGCGGTGGGAGGCGGGGCCGCTCGGCAGGGCCACCAACAACGTCGCCGAACTGACCGCGCTGGAGCGCCTGCTGGCGGCGACCGACCCGGGCGTGCCGCTCGAGATCCGCATGGACTCGCAGTACGCGATGAAGGCCGTCACCACCTGGCTGCCGGGCTGGAAGCGCAACGGCTGGAAGACGGCCGCCGGGAAGCCGGTCGCCAACCAGGACCTCGTCGTGCGCATCGACGAACTGCTGGACGGCCGCTCGGTCGAGTTCCGCTACGTCCCCGCCCACCAGGTCGACGGCGACCGGCTCAACGACTTCGCCGACCGCGCCGCCAGCCAGGCCGCGACCGTCCAGGAGCCCGCGGGCAGCGGCCTCGGCTCCCCCGAGCCGCCGCCCGCCCCGGACACCCTGGCCAAGGCCCCGCGCTCCCGCTCACGCGGCGGCGCCGCCCGCACCGGGAGGACCTCCGCGGCGAAGGGCTCCTCGCGCACGATCAAGGCGAAGTTCCCCGGCCGCTGCCAGTGCGGCCGCTCCTACGCGGCCGGCGAGCCCATCGCGAAGAACGACAGCGGCTGGGGCCACCCCGAGTGCCGCCCCGCCGCACCCGTCTGACCCCCGCCGCACCCGTCTGACCAGCCGCCCCTAGGCGTCGAACGTGTAGTGCGGCGTGTGGTCCAGCAGGTCCGCCGGGGTCGTGTCGTGCCACGGCCGCATCGTCTCGCGCAGGTCGATCACATTCGGCGTGCCCGCGGCCGGCAGATAGCCGGAGCGGGGGTGGCGCCGCTGCCAGTCGGCCCACAGCTTGTCTATGAAGGCGTGGTGCAGCCAGAACACCGGGTCGTTGGGGGAGACCCCGGTGGCCATCTGCCCGCCGACCCAGACATGGACGCGGTTGTGCAGGTTGACGCCGCGCCACCCCTCGAGGTGGTTGCGGAAACCGTCCGAGCCGCTGTTCCAGGGCGCCATGTCGTACGTCGGCATCGCCAGCACCGAGTCGACCTCCGCCCGCGTCGGCAGCTCGCGCCCCCCGGACCCCAGGGAACGGCGCAGGAACGTACGCCCGTCGACCCGCACGTTGATCGGCCAGTCGCCGCTCGACGCGGAGAACGGCCCGTCCGTCACCCGGCCGTCCCGCTCGCGCCCGGTGCCCCCGAGGAAGTCGGGCGCCCACAGCGAGGCACGCGGCGTACGGTCGACGGTCCAGTCCCAGTACGGCAGGCTCACCGACGCGTCCACCGACTGCAGCGCCCGCTCGAACTCCAGGAGGAATCTTCGGTGCCAGGGCAGGAAGGACGGGGAGCGGTGGCCCGTCCGCTCGCCGTCGTCGGTGTCGGAGACGATGAACGCGTTGTGCGTGGTGACGAACGCGTCGTAGCGGCCGGTGCGCTTCAGCTCGATCAGCGCGGCGACGAAACGCCGCTTCTCGTCGGCGGTCAGGGCGGACTGGTTCTTGCGGACAGCCATGTGCGGGTGCTCCAGGTGCGGTGCGGTACGGGTCAGTTGGCGGGGAACGGCAGCAGCGGCGCGCCCTGCAGCTCGTCCACCGCGGCACGGGCGGCGGCGCGCGGCGTGGCCACCGGGTCGTAGTGGCTGACGACGCTGATCCAGCTGCCGTCGGCGTTGCGCATCACGTGCAGTTCCACGCCGTCGACGAACACCGCGTAGCCCGCGCCGTGGTGGTGGTGACCGGACCCGGAGGCCGGCCGGCCCTGTATCCGGCGGCCCTTGTAGACCTCGTCGAAGGACGCGGGGGAGCCGTGGTGCCCGGCGGTGGTCGCGGCCCGGGCCAGGGCCGGCACGGTTCCCGCGGCCGTGGCGAGGGCGGCCGCGGCGGTGAGCGTGCGGCGACGGCTGAGTTCCGGCATACGGACCTCCTGGGGTCGTTCGGGTGATGACCCCGTATGCCTATCGGCCCGTCCGGTAACGGGCGAAATCCCCTCGAGCCGGTTGGCTGCGATCCGGGCGATTCCCCTTATGTCGTGCAAGGTTGAACCAGGATGATCTTGTCGCGGCGGCCCGCGTGAGCCGGTGCGGAGGGGGAAATTCCGCCCGCTTCGGGGGCTGTGGCGGATGTTCCTCCCCGGGCGGCCGGCGGCTCGTGGTGCGCGTCACGCCGCGAAGCTGACGTGAAACGGCGGTTCGGTCGATGATGCTTTTGTCCTGCTACTCTGCGTCCGCAATCGACAGCTCTCGGTAATTCTCAGGGGTGTGCGTGAAGGTCGCCTGTGTCGGTGGCGGGCCCGCCGGTCTGTATCTCTCGATCCTGCTCAAGCGGCAGGACCCGTCCCACGACATCACCGTCCACGAACGCGACCCGGAGGGCTCGACGTACGGCTGGGGCGTGACGTACTGGCGCGGACTGCTGGAACAACTCCACGCGCAGGACCCCGAGTCGGCGCGCGCCCTGGACGCCGGCTCCGTCCGGTGGTGCGACGGCGTCGCCCGCGTCGGGGACCTGACGGCCCGGCACAGCGGCGACCAGGGCCACGGCATCGGCCGCCACCGCCTCCTGGAGATCCTCGCCGCCCGGGCCCGCGACCTCGGCGTGCGACTGGAGTACGCGTCCGGGATCGAGCCGGAGGCACTGCCCGACGCCGACCTGGTGGTGGCGGCCGACGGTGTCCGCAGCGCCCTGCGCACCCGCCACGCGGCGCACTTCGGCACCCGGCTCACGACCGGCCGCAACCCCTACGTGTGGCTCGGCACCACCAAGGTCTTCGACGCCTTCACCTTCGCGTTCGTGGAGACCCGCCACGGCTGGATCTGGTGCTACGGCTACGCCTACGGCCCCGACCGCAGCACCTGCGTCGTCGAGTGCGCGCCCGCCACCTGGACCGGACTCGGGCTCGACCGCGCCGGCGAGACCGACGGACGGGCCCTGCTGGAGGGCCTCTTCGCCGACGTCCTGGACGGCCATCCCCTGCTGGGACGCCCCGGCGGAACCCCGTGGCAGACCTTCCGCACCCTCACGAACCACACCTGGCACCACGGCAACCTCGTCCTGCTGGGCGACGCCGCCCACACCACCCACTACTCCATCGGCGCCGGCACCACCCTCGCCCTGGAGGACGCGATCGCCCTGGCCACGGCGCTGCGCGAGCACGCCGCTCTCCCGCAGGCCCTCGCCCGCTACGAGCACGAACGCAAGCGGGCCCTCCTGCCCCTGCAGAGCGCGGCCCGCTACAGCGCCCAGTGGTACGAGAACCTCCCGCGCTACATCCACCTGCCGCCGGAGCGCATGTTCGCCCTCCTCGGCCAGCGCCACTCGCCCCTGCTGCCGCACGTCCCGCCGCAGCTCTACTACCGGCTCGACCGGGCGGCCGGGCAGCTGGAGACGCTGCGCAGGTTCAAGCGCTGGCTGGGCCCGAAGGTGGCGCGGACCGTACAGGCCAGAGAGCTGACCGCCCGCTCCTAGGCGCCCTGGTGGCTGTCCGTGAACAGCCGGTCCAGGAAGGCATTGCCGTAGACCCGGTGCGGATCGAGGCGGTCCAGGATCGCGGTCGCCTCGGCCCACTCGGCCGGGCCGACCGCCGCCGGCACCACCGAGTCCAGCACCTCCCCGTCGCTCCACACGCCGTCGTCCGTGTAGGCCCACCCCTTGGACCACTCGACCCGGGTCAGGGCGTAGCCGCCGTCGAAGGTGCGCAGCAGGAACCGCTCGATCTCGCGCAGGAACACCTCCGCGTCCGGCGTGCCCGGCAGGGTCAGGACGTCCAGCCACACCGCCGTGTCCCACTCGGGGCGGTCCTGGCGCGGCCGGAGCGCGGACAGCAGCGGCGGGCGGGCCCCGGCCGCCTCCGCGTCGCCCGGGTCGTCCAGGCCGGTCACCCGGATCTCCACCGAGCCGTTGACGGGGAAGCTGCCCCGCGCGGCGTACGCCGTGAGCCGCTCCCGGTAGAACGCCGCGAACTCGGCGACGACCCGCTGCACGCTCTCCCGCGAGGTGAGGACCGCGTAACCGTCGGCGTGCACCTTCAGGGTGGTCGGCTTCAGGTACAGCAGCGTGTTCTTGGACGGCCCCCAGAGGTCGGCCGACAGCGTCGCCACCAGCCCGAGCGCCGCCGCGTCGTACTGCGCGTTGCCCAGCACCGGCGCGAGGTACCAGGCCGCCTCCGACGTCATACTGCCCACCAGCTCCGCCACCGGGGCCGGGATGTTGTCGGAGAACGGGTAGTTGTACGGCCGCGTCACCGTCCGCGAGGTCAGCGGGCGGGTGGGGGAGACGCTCCACACCTTCAGCCAGGGGTGTTCGGTGAAGGCGAACCAGATCGCCTCGACCCGGCCGGCCTCGTCCAGGAAACGCGCGAGCGTCCGCCCGTCGGAGCCGGGCGCGGCGAACAGCTCCCCGGCCGGGATGTCCGTGCGGCTCACACACCGCAGCCGGGTGTCGGCCCCCACCCGCAGCACCACCTCGGTCACCAGCGACCGCCCCAGGTGGGTCAGCAGCGCGGCGCCGTCCGCCTCGTCGCGGTGGAAGGTGCGCAGCACGTACGCGCCGGCCCGGGAGTCCCAGACGACCGCCGTCAGGGACAGGACCAGATTGCTGAGCGAGCCGTACGTGTGCCCGGGGAGCCGCCGCTCGCCCCGCGCGGGGACGGCGGTGCCGTGCCCGTCGACGGCCAGGACCCCGCCGAGGGTGAGGACACCGGGTGCCGGTGCGGCCGTGACGCCGAGGCCGTGCTCCTCCAGGAAGCCGAGCAGGGCCTCCATGGTCACGCCCGTCCCGGCGCGCACGGACGTGGGGGAGTCCAGCGCGAGGCCGGTGAGGTGGGGCGCGGTGTCGACGAGGAGGACGGGCGCGGCCGCTGCCGTCCCCTCCGTCACCGTCAGGGGCGACCAGCCGTGCGAGGCGCCCCGGGCCCGCACCCGCCACCCGTGCCGCCACGCCCAGTTGACGACGGCGACCACCTGGTCCGGGCCGTCCGGCGCGCACGCCCACAGGCCGTCTGCGGTGATCTCGCCGACCCAGTTCCGGTACGCCGAGCGGTACAGCGCGACGTCCGCCGGGAAGTCCGGCAGCTCCGCGGCGGCCACCGCCGGATCCGCCGGCAGACCGGGCACGGCGGCCAGCGCGGCCGCGGTGAGAAGGAAGCCCCGGCGCGTCCAACGCGGGTCGGCCGACGGGAAGTTGCTCTCTGCACCAGTTGTCACGTGCAGTCACGCTAGAGGCCGGTTGACACGTGACATATCCCCGCTCCCTCTATTCACTCGTGTGAGTGAATCTGGTGGGTTCGGCAGGCCGGAGCAGCACCCTCCGCGCGGGGCCGTGACGGATGACAGACTGACGCCCATGGACGAGCGCACATTCGACAGGTCGGGTCAGCACGCTTCCGTCGTCGGTCTCGGTACGTGGCAGCTGGGTGCCGACTGGGGAGACGTCGACGACAAGGAAGCCCTCGCGGTACTGGAGGCGGCGGCCGAGGCGGGGGTGACCTTCTTCGACACCGCCGACGTCTACGGCGACGGCCGCAGCGAGCAGACCATCGCCACGTTCCTCAGCGGCCGGCCGGACCTGCACGTCCTGGTCGCCACCAAGATGGGCCGCCGGGTCGACCAGATCCCCGAGAACTACGTGCTCGACAACTTCCGCGCCTGGAACGACCGCTCCCGGCGCAACCTCGGCGTCGACCGCGTCGACCTGGTGCAGCTGCACTGCCCGCCGACGCCCGTCTACTCCACGGACGAGGTGTTCGACGCCCTCGACACCCTGGTCGAGGAGGAGCGGATTGCCGCGTACGGCGTCAGCGTCGAGACCTGCCAGGAGGCGCTGACCGCGATCGCCCGGCCGGGCGTGGCGAGCGTGCAGATCATCCTCAACCCGTTCCGCATGAAGCCCCTGCGCGAGGTGCTCCCGGCCGCCCGCGAGGCCGGCGTGGGCATCATCGCCCGCGTCCCGCTCGCCTCCGGCCTGCTGTCGGGCAAGTACACGCGGGACACGGTCTTCCCGGAGAACGACCACCGCACCTACAACCGGCACGGCGAGTCCTTCGACGTCGGCGAGACCTTCTCCGGCGTCGACTACGCCACCGGCGTCGAGGCGGCCGCCGAGTTCGCCGCGCTCGCCCCCGAGGGCTACACCCCCGCCCAGCTGGCGCTGCGCTGGATCATCGAGCAGCCCGGCGTGACGACCGTGATCCCGGGGGCCCGCTCGCCCGAGCAGGCCCGCGCCAACGCGGCCGCCGCCCGGCTGCCCGACCTGCCCGGCGAGACGCTCACGGCGATCCGCGACCTGTACGAGCGGCGGATCCTGGAGCAGGTGGAGAACCGCTGGTAGGGACCGCCCTCACGGCACCAGGAGCAGCTGCCTCTCCTGCTCCTGGTCGCCGGACGCGGCACCGTCGTCACGCGCCGTGAAGGCCCGGGTGAGCGTGTCGCTCGCCCGCCGCACCGCCTCCGGAGCGCCCTGCACCGTGACGGTCACCGGCGCGGACAGCCGCCCCGCGCCCTCCTCGGTGCTCCCGCCGCCACCTGCGTGCGCGCCGCCGTCGAAGGTCGCCATGTGCACCGTCGCGTTCTCGTCGGCGGGAAGCTCGTCCGGCGCACCGAACGTCCCTTCCAGCGCCCGGACGACCGCTCGCGCGTCGTCGGCGCCTCCGCCGCTGAGCGTCACGGTGAGCTGCGTACCGGACATGCGTCCACGACCTCCTCGGGCTCTGCGTCATTCGCGCCGTCCGTGTAACCGTCCCCTGATCGCTCAAACCGCGCGCGGCCCGGGACGACGGCCCTTTCCGGGGAACCCGCGAAGAGCAAGGACGCGCGAGTTCACACCGGGAGGACCAGTGACCGACACGGCAGAGGGCGGGGCCAGGCGCCGGGGGCGCAACGAGACCGAGGAGGAGAGAGCGGACCGGATGTGGCAGGAGCTCATCCAGGAGGTCCGCGTGGCGCAGATGGGCGTGCAGATCCTGTTCGGCTTTCTGCTCACCGTGGTGTTCACCGAGAAGTACGACGACCTGACCGACACGGACCAGACGATCTACCTGGTGACGGTCGTGCTCGGCGCATGCGCGACCGGCGCGCTGATCGGGCCGGTGTCCCTGCACCGCCTCGTCTCCGGGCGGCGCGTCAAACCGCAGGCGGTGCAGCTGGCGTCCCGGCTGACGCTGCTCGGCCTGGTGCTGCTGCTGGCCACGACGACGTCCTCACTGCTGCTGATCCTCCGCGTGGCGACCCACGACGGTTTCGTGCCCTATCTGGTGGCCGGCGTGGTCGGCTGGTACCTGCTGTGCTGGTTCGTCCTGCCGCTGTGGACCCGGCACCGCCACACCTCCAGGTGACCGGGAGGTTCGTCGGCGGCGTGGGCGGGCTGTCACGAGGGGAGCCCGCCCTGATCGCCGCGGTCCGGCCTCCAACGGCGACTGCGGTTCAGCCTCCGGCGATGACGCCCGCGAGGAAGTCGTCGACGTGGACCTCCTCGCGGCCCGGCGGGACCATCTCGTGGGTCTCCCGCAGGAACGCCGCGAACGCCGGGGCCCACGCGAACACCACCGCGTGGTGGCGGCCCCCGTCGGGACGGGCGTCGCCGAGGAACTCCATGCGCAGCTCCTGCCACACGCCCCGCGACTCGGGACGCATCCGCACGTCCCCCACCCCGACCGGGCGCCGCAGACCGTCGGCGAGCATCTCCCGGTCCAGCTGCCACCGGGCGAGGACGCGGCCGTCGTGGCTGAAGACGACGGTGACGGCGAACGGGTCGGCGGCGTCGTAGCTCAGGTGGGCGAGCACGGAGAAGCGGTCCGTGTCACCCGCCTGGAGCTGCACCACCAGGGTCTTGTGCACGAAGGAGTTCACGAGAGGGCCTCCGGGAAGAACCGACGTAGAGCCCTCTAGTACCCCCTGTACGCACAAGATGCTCAGCCCTCCGGGTGATTCCCGCGGGCTCCGCGCAGCGACGCGATGCACACGGCCACGGCCCGCTGGAGCTCCTCCAACTGCGTGACCATGTCGTCCTCGTAGAACTCCGGGACGTCGTCGAAGGTCAATTCCTCGAACACCTTGGTCGCCTTCTGCAGGCTGCTGTAGAACTTCGTGCGCCGCTCCTGCACCCGCAGCCCCGGGTCGGCCTCCACGGCCTCCACGACGAGGGACTTCATGGTGTCGTACGCCTCGGCGGCCCACTCGCCGGCGTCCTCCTCCTCGTCCAGCTCGTCGATGAGGGACAGGTGCCGCTCGGCCTCCTGACGGAGGTCGGCGGGCGCCTCGACGGTCTGCCCGGCAGGCGTCCTGATCTGCCCCGACTCGGCGATCTGGCGCACGTATCCGATGCGGTCGGCGGCCCTGCTCTCCCCGGCGACGGCCTTCTTCAGCTCATCGGTGCGCACCACGTCGCGGGCCAGCTCCGACTGGAGGCCGGGGTCCTCGCGGACCCGGTCCAGCAGGGCCTGGCGGGCCGCGCGGGCCGTGGAGGGGTCGGCGAGGATCGCGGCGCGCAGGGCGGTGGGGTTCTCCGCGACCTCCAGCGCTTTGGTGGGCCGGATGCCCTCCGCCTCGGCGGCCTCGGTGATGGCGGTGCCGCGCTCCGACGTGGCGCTGTTGCGGGAGACGTAGTAGCTCAGCCACACGTCGGCGTCCGGCAGTTCGACGTCCTGACCCGGGGTCAGGGCCTCGAAGTGCGGGACCATGCCGTCGTCGGCCGCCCGGTCCCAGGCCTTGTAGTAGCGCATGACCCGCTCCGGGGAGCAGCCGGCGAGCTCCGCGAACTCCTTCGCGGACACCTTCGGCGTCTCGTCCGCGCCCTGCCCGCCGGGCCGCACGCTGCGCGCCACCTTCAGCCCGAAGGCCCACCCTCCGGTCCGGGCGTACGCCCCGAACTCCCGCGCGTCACGCGCGACGAGGTCGGACACGGGCTCCGGGGACGCGGGGGACGTCTCGGGCGGGGTGAGGGCTACGGTCACGGACGACTCTCCTGGGGCGGGGCAGATCGGGACTGCACGAAGTGCGCACGGCAGCCTACCGGCACCCGCTGACCTCGCCGTTCACCGCCGCCGGGGTCCGGGGCCGGGCTCGTCCCGCGCGCGAGGCCCGCGCCGATTCGGCCGATTCGTGGGTGCCGCCCCGGCTTGATCGGTTCGCCCGCCCGGCCCCCGTGGGCGAGGATGCGGGACATGGTGCGACCCGAGATCGGCGCGGTGCCGCGCCGCTGCGCGGAGTGCGGGGGGTACGAGTACGGCGGTGCTCCCGGCTGTGACGCGTGCCGCGCGCTCGTCGACGGCATCGTGGAGGAGGCGTGGGCCGCCTTCCTGCGGCGGTGGGACGTCGCCGGGGCGGAGCAGGAGAAGACGCTGGCCGAGATGGTCGCGGCCGAACCCGACCGGCACGACTGGCGGGTGGTGGACGCCGCCCTCGACCGGCTGACGTGCCCCGACTGCGGGGACCGGCTCGCCCGGGGCCCGGTCGGCTGCCCGTCCTGCGACCAGGCGCACGGCTTCCGCTACGCCGCGGTCGAGACGGACCGGCCGGGCGTCCCGCCGGGCAACGAACACGCGGTCCGCGTGAACGTCTCGGTGGTGCGCCGACCGCAGGTCACCTCCGAGGGCGAACTGCTCGTCCGGCGCCTGCTGCTGCCGCTCCTCCTGGCCGGGGCCCGGCCCACCGCCGAGGAGGCGCAGCGGATCAGCGCGCTCGTGAAGAGGAGCCCTCCGGGCCGGAGGGCCCAGCTGGCCGTCGAGGCCGTCGAGGCGCTGGCGGAGGACCTCAGCCGAACGCGTCACGCAGGGCGGGCAGCAGGGTCTTCTCCGACCAGTCCAGATACGCGGGCTGGGACTCGCCGCCGATCTGGACCAGGGCGATCTCGGTGAACCCGGCCTCGGCGTAGGGGCGTACGGCCTCCACGAACGCGTCCGGGTCGTCGCCGCACGGGATGGAGTCGGCGACGTCGTCCTGCGTGACGAACTGGGTCGCCGCCTCGAAGGAGTCCGGGTGCGGCAGCTCCGAGTTGACCTTCCAGCCGCTGCCGAACCAGCGGAACTGCGCGTGCGCCCGCTTGATCGCCGTGTCCCGGTCGGGGTCGTAGCACACCGGCAACTGGCCCACGCGGGGCTTGCCCGCGCCGCCGTGCCGGTCGAACGCCTCCAGCAGGCCCGCCTTGGGCTCGGTCGCGATCACCAGGTCGCCGAGCCGGCCCGCGAGTTCGCAGGACCGCTCGCCGGAGACGGCGACGCCGATAGGCGGGGCCTGTTCCGGCAGGTCCCACAACCGGGCCGACTCCACGTCGAAGTGCGTGCCGCGATGGTTGACGTGGCCGCCCTCGAACAGGGCGCGGATGATCTCCACGGCCTCCTCGAACATCTCGTGCCGGACGTCGACGGACGGCCAGCCGCCGCCCACCACGTGCTCGTTGAGGTTCTCGCCCGAGCCCAGCCCCAGCCGGAACCGACCCTCGGAGAGCAACTGCACCGTCGCCGCCTTCTGCGCCACCACCGCCGGGTGGTAGCGGAACGTCGGACACGTCACGTACGTCATCAGCGGGATACGCGACGTGGCCTGGGCGGCCGCGCCGAGCACCGCCCAGGCGTACGGCGAATGGCCCTGCGAGCGCAGCCACGGGAAGTAGTGGTCGGAGGTCACCGAGAAGTCGAAGCCCGCCTCCTCGGCCCGCACCACGTGGTCGACGAGCTCGCGGGGGCCGGCCTGCTCGGTCATCATCGTGTATCCGATTTGCACCATAACCGCCGAGTCCCCTGACGCCCGGCGGAGAAACGACTCGATCAAGGTCCGCCGGCGAGGCAGGATGCCGACATGAATGCCACGGTGCTCTCGCCCTCCGACCCCGCCGCCCAGGGCGTCGACGCGTCCGGCGTCCTCGCCTTCCTCGACGCCCTCGAAGCCGCCCCCGGCATCGAGCCGCACAGCCTGATGATCGTGCGGCACGGCCGGCTGGTCGCCTCCGGCTGGTGGGCCCCGTACACCCCCGACCGCCCCCAGCTGCTGTACTCGCTCAGCAAGAGCTTCACCGGCACCGCCGCCGCGCTGGCCGAGGCCGAGGGACTGCTCGACTTCGACGCGCCGGTGATCTCGTACTTCCCGGAGTTCGAGGCCGACATCACCGACCCGCGCAGCCGGGCCATGCTCGTGCGGCACGTGGCGTCCATGGCGAGCGGCCACGAGCGGGAGACCGTCGACGAGGTCTTCGCGCTGGACCGGGAGGAGCCCGTGCGCGGATTCCTGCTTCTGCCGCCGGATCGCGACCCGGGCACGGTCTTCGCCTACAACCAGCCCGCCACCTACTCCCTCGCCGCCATCGTGCAGCGCGTGACCGGCCGGTCGCTCACCGAGTACCTGCGGCCCCGGCTGCTGGATCCGCTGGGTATCGGCGAGGTGTTCTGGCGGCGGGGCCGCACCGGCCGCCAGCTCGGCTTCAGCGGTCTGCACGCCACGACCGACGCCGTCGCCCGCCTGGGCCAGCTGTATCTGTCCGACGGGGTCTGGGAGGGGAAGCGACTGCTGCCGCAGGGGTGGGTGGCCCGTGCCTCGCGCCCGCACATACCGACCGCCGGTTTCATGGAGGCGGACTGGGAGGACTGGCACGAGGGCTACGGCCACCAGTTCTGGGTTTCCCGGCACGGCTACCGGGGCGACGGCGCGTACGGCCAGTTCTGCCTGGTGCTGCCCGAGCAGGACGCGGTGATCGCGGCGACCTCGGCGACCGAGCGGATGCAGGAGTACCTGAACCTCGTCTGGGAGCACCTGCTGCCCGCCTTCGGGCCCGGGCCGCTGCCCGGCCGGGAGGCCGCCGACGCCGCGCTGCGGGAGCGCCTCGCCCGGCTCGCCCTGCCGCCCGCCCCCGGCAAGCCCGCACCGCCGGAGCGGGCCGAGGAGTGGGCCGCCGCCGAGTTCACGCCCTCCGGCGGGGCGGGACCGGTGCGGACGGCCGGGCTCGCCCGGGACACGGACGGCTGGACGCTGACGCTCACCGAGGAACGCGGCGGGCGCCGGCTGGACCTGCGGCTCGGCGGCACACCGGGCTGGACGGTGGCCGAGGAACCCCTCCCGACCGCGGTCAGCGGCGGCTGGACCGACTCCGGCACGCTCGCCGTGGAGGCGGCGTTTCTGGAGACCCCGCACCGGCTGGCGCTGACCTGCTCCCTCGCGGACCGGTCGCTCACGGCGCACTGGACCACCCGGCCGCTCCACGGTGACCGGCTCACCGACCAGCGAGCGCCGCGCGGCTCAGTCTGAGCCCGGCCGGAACGTCTTGAGGAACGTGCGCAGCGCCTCCTGGTTCACGGCGTCCTCCCAGTCGGCGTCCGGGGTGGTCCAGCGCAGCGAGAAGCTCCGGCCCCCGCCCAGCAGGAAGCCCCGGCCGAAGGTGTGCACGCGGGTGCCGTCGGCCTGCGCCGTCCACTCCATGTCGGCGGCCTCGCGGCCCTGGTACGTCGTCGCGCGGATCTCGCCGATCCGGTCGTAGCCGTCGGACCGCTCCAGGTTCGGTTCGACGTCGTCCCGCCACACGGCGACGGGGTCCGGGCCCACCCTTTCGCTGTAGGTGACGGCCAGCGTGCGGTCGTCACCGTCGGCACCGAAGACGATCCGGTAGGCCAGGTCGCCCTGGCGGTCGGTGTCCAGCCGCTTCCAGTCCTCGGGGAGCGCCACGGAGAAGCCCTCCGGCGCGTGGTAGCGGTGGAAGCCGGGCGGCAGGGCCGTGGCCGGGGCGGACGAGGTCGGTGCGGGGGACTCGGTGGTGGGCGTGGGGGAGGGGGACGCGGACTTCGTCGGACCGGGTGTCCCGGACGGCTCGGGGCCGGGGCTGTCGGCGCCGCTGTCGCCGCCGGTGCTCTCGCCCGGCGACGCGGCGGAGGCCGGCGGCCGGCCCGGGGACTCGGCCGCGTCGCTGCCCGAGTCGCCGCCCGGCAGCCCCTGGGTCGCGGCGAGCACGGCGACCGCGACGGTGACGACGGCCAGGGCCGTCCCGGCCACCATGGTCCGTCTGCTCCAGACCGGGCTCCCCGGCCGTACGGCGGCGTACGCGCCGCGCAGCCGCGGGGCCGGCACGGAGGCCAGGCCCGCTTCGGGGTCCTCGCTGAGCGCGCGGGTCAGCGCCTCCCGGACCACCGGGCGGGTGAGCCGCTCCCGTGAGTCCTTGCGGAGCAGCCCCTGCACGACCTGGGCCAGCGGCCCGGCGCGCATCGGCGTACGCAGCGGCAGCCGGTCCACGCCCTTCAGGGTGTTCTCCGGGCGTCCCCGGTCACGGAAGGGCGGGCGCCCTTCGACCGCCGTGTAGAGGATCGCGCCCAGCGCCCACAGATCGGCCGCGGGCCCGATGCGCTGGTCGCGGGCCTGTTCCGGGGAGGCGTAGGCGGGTGCCGTCAGGCGCGGTGCGAGGGTCGCGCCGGCCAGGCCGAAGCCGGTGACGACGATCGACTGGTCCTCGCGTACGAACACCTGGCCGGGGCTGAGTTCGCCGTGCGTGATGCCCTCGGCGTGCGCCGCGTCCAGCACGTCGAGCAGCTCCAGGCCGACGCGCGCCGCCCGCACGTAGTTGAACGTGCCCTGCTCGGAGAGGAGTTCGCCGAGCGGGGTGCCGTCGATCCACTCGTTGACGGTCCACAGGGAGCCCGCCTCCTCGTGGGCGTCCACGACCGTGGCGATGCGGCCGGGGCACAGCAGGGCCATGCTCTCGGACGTGCGCAGCAGCCGGGCGGCCGTTCGGCGCTCGGTTGCGGACGGGTCGTCCGGGAGCCCGATCTGGGTGACGAGACACGGGCGTGAGACGTCACCGGCGCCGAGGTCCTCGGCGTACCAGCAGATGCGGTTGGTCTCGCGCTGGATGATCTCGAGCAGCCGGTACCGGCCGGCGACCAACTGGTGTGTGGAGACGTGCGCCCTGCCCATGGCCATCCCTCGCTGGAAACCTGGCTCTCACCTTTTCCAGAGGTACGGGGAGTGAGGCCGACTGCGTTCAATCCGATCGCAACTCCGCGCTCAATCTTGTCTTTTATTCAAAAGATGGGAGCAAGTGTGCGAGAGAAAAACGGTCTTTCGCGGGTTCGGGGGCGGCTCACCTCGGCCACCCGGGCCCTCGCGGGCGCGGGGAATTCGGCCGCCGTGGCCCGTGGAATCGTTAATCCCCGCCCGGCCAGGTGGTAACCGGCGGTAAATGTGAAGGTGTCCGACCGCTGAACTCGACAGCCCTCCGACGAATTCCCGGCGACGGTTTCCGGAGCGCGGCCGGATCCTCGGGGCAGACCTCGGCGCAGACTTCAGCGCAGACCTCGGCGCGAGACCTCAGCGCAGACCGAACCGGTGCGCCCAGGCGATCATGTCGCCCGTGGTGGCGTTGCCCCCGCACACCACCAGGCCGAGCCGGGCCCCCTCGCCGACCCGCTCAAGGACCCGCCGGGCGGCGGGCAGCAGGCATCCGGCGGCCGGTTCGGCCCACACCTTTCCGTGGTCGGCCAGGTCCAGCGACCCCCGCACGGCTTCCCGGTCCGGGACCACGAACACATCGGTGACCAGGGCCAGGACATGGTCGTACGTCAATTGCGACACGGCCGGGGCGCTGAGCGTGGAGACGATCGACGCCAGGGCGACCGGCCGCGGGCCGCCCGCCGCCAGCGCCTCGGACATGGCCTGCGCGCCCTCGGTCTCCACGCCCCACACGCGCACACCGGGCCGGCGCGCCCGCAGCGCGGCGGCGACACCGGAGATCAGGGCACCGCCCCCGATGCTGACGAGCACGTCGGTGAGGTCCCCGGCGTCGTCGGCGAACTCCAGCCCGACCGTGCCCTGCCCGGCGACCACCACCGGGTCGTCGAAGGGATGGACCAGCGTCAGCCCTTCCTCCTGCAGCCGCGTCATCAGCGCGAAGGCCCCGGCCATGTCGTCGGTCAGCCGCACCGAGGCGCCGGAGGACTCCGCGATCTCCACGGCTCGGGAGGGCGCGGACCGGGGCATCACCACCGTCGCCCGTACGCCGAGGGCGGCGGCCATGACCGCGAGGGCGATCCCGTGGTTGCCGCCGCTGACCGCCACGACTCCGGCGGCCCGCTCGGCCTCGTCCAGCGACAGCAGCTTCGCCGCCGCCCCGCGCGCCTTGAACGAGCCGGTGCGCTGCAGCACTTCCAGCTTCACGGTGACCGGGGCACCGAGCAGCGCCGACAGCCCCGGGCTTTCCACGGTCGGGGTGCGCACGACGTGCCCGGCGATCCGCTCGGCCGCGGCTTCGATCTCCGAGATGCCGATCACGGCAGCAGTCCTTCCGGCGCGGGTTGCGGAACGCGCCGTGACGCACCCTGACCCGTGGAGGGGGACCAGGTCAACGCGCCCGGCCCGGGCAGGCGGTGGGCCGGGCGGGCGGTCAGCCGGGTGCCGTGTCCCTCAGGTGTCTGGCTTCAGGTGTCTCGGCCTCAGGTGTCGCGCCGCACCAGGTAGGCCAGCAGTGACCGCAGATCGCCGACCGCTCCCGCCGCCAGCGGCACGCCGCGGAGCGCCGTCTCGACGGCGGCGAGGTGGCGCCGGGCCTCCGTCAGGGCCGCCGCGCGGCCGCCCGACTCCTCGATCAACGCGGCCGCCCCGGCCGGATCGTCGCCGGCCTCCAGGAGCGCGGCGATCCGGTCGCCCTGTGGGGAACCGAGCGCCACCAGCACCGGGAACGTCTTCTTCCGTTCCCGCAGATCGCCGTGGACCGGCTTGCCGGTGACCTGCGGATCACCCCAGATGCCCAGCACGTCGTCGACGATCTGGAAGGCGACGCCGAGGTGACGGCCCGCCCGGTCGAGTGCGGTGGCCGTCCCGGGCGCGGCACCGCCGAGCACGGCGCCCAGCGCGGCCGCGCAGCCCAGCAGCGCGCCCGTCTTGTGCTCGGCCATCGCCCGGTACTCGTCCGGCCGCACTCGCCGCGGACCCGTCCAGGGGCGGTCGGCGAACAGCAGGTCGTCCGCCTGGCCGCGCACCAGGTCGCCCAGCGCGACGGCCAGCGTCCGCACGGCGCCGGCGCCGCCCGGCTGCGCGGCGAGCGTCCCGACGGCGAGGGCGAACAGGGCGTCGCCGGCGAGGACGGCGGGGCCGGTGCCGTAGGCCTTCCACACGGTGGGGCGGCGGCGCCGGGCCGCGTCGCCGTCCATGATGTCGTCGTGCAGCAGGGAGAAGGTGTGCACCAGCTCCACCGCGACGGCCGCGGCCACGCCGTCCCGACCGGGCGCCCCGGCCGCCTCGGCGCCCAGCACGGCGAGGGCCTGCCGCACGCCCTTGCCGCCCGGGGCGACGGCCGGCGCGCCACCGACCTCGCACCAGCCGAAGGAGTAGGCGGCCATCTCGGCGACCCAGGGGTGCAGTTGCCCGACGGCTTCGACGAGAGCGGGCCGCACGAGCGCACGACAGCGCTCGAGGACATGAGGGGCATCGACCACGGGCCGGCTGATGCTGCCGGGTTGTGCCGGCTCGACGGTGGCGGCTCGGCCGACGGTGTCGGGTCGGCCGGTGGTGTCGGGTTGTGGTGGCTTCGCGGTGGCGGGTCGGCCGGCGCTGCCGTGGCGTGGGTGCTCGGCAGTGGTCAGTCCCTCGGTGGTGTCGGGGCGTTGGTGCTCGGCGGTGGTGGTGGGTCCGTCGGTGACTTCCGGGCGCACCGGCCCCACCGTCCTCGGCAGCGCCGTCACCGTGCCGTCTCCGTCGGCCGCGCGGTCGCCGGTATGCCGAGTTCCTCGTGGGCGCGGGCCACCATCTCGCGGGCGTGCTGGAGGCCGATCCGCTCCAGCACGCCCGCGAGATCGGCCAGTTCGGCCGCCGTCTCGCCCGGGGCGCGGCCCAGCCGGGCCAGCGCCTTGGCCAGGCCCAGCCGCGACAGCGCCTCCCCGCGCGGTTCGCTCATCTCGCGGAACTCCGCGAGCGCCCGCTCGTACCACGCCCGGGCCTCGGCGTAACGCCCGGCCCGGTACAGCACGTTGCCGCGCATCTTGTAGTTGTAGGCCAGCGCGCTGGACAGCCGCATCGCGCGGCACGTCGTCTCCGCCTCGGTGAGCAGCTCCAAGGCCCGCTCGGTGTCCTGGTCCCGCACCGAGACGACGTCGGCCAGGCCGCGCAACGCCCAGGCGTGACCCCGCCGGTCGTCGGCGCGCGCGGCGATCTCGGCGGCCTCCTCGAACAGGGCGTAGGCGGTGTCGTACTTCCCGGTGTTCCGGTGCATCTGCGCGATGCCCTCCAGCGCCCACACCGTGTGCCGCGCCTCCCCGCGCCGCCGGGCCTCGGCGAGCAACTGCTCGTGCAGCCGGCCGACGGCCTCGTAGTCCCCCTGGATGCGGCCGGTCTCGGCCAGGCCCGCCAGTGAGTAGCCGCGTACGACGATGTCCCCGCCGCGCTCGCCGAGATCGGCCGCGAGCCCGAGCAGCCGGCGGGCCAGCCGGAACGCCCCGCGCTGCCGGGCCAGCGTGCCGCCGCTCCACAGCGCCCAGGCCATCGCCGGGACGTCCCCGGCCCGGCGGGCGGCGCGGTAACTCGCCTTCCAGGCCCGGTCCGCCTCCTCGACCCGGCCCAGCCGGCGCTGCGCCTCGGCCACCGCGAGCCCGGAACGCGCCGCCTCCCCGGGCCGCCCGGCACGCTCCGCAGCCTCCAACTGCTCGGTGCCGGCGGCCAGGACGTCGGTCAGGGAGGAGTTGACGGACAGGGTGGTGAGCGCGCCCTGGTACTCCGGGGCGAAAGCCTTGCCGTACATCGATGCCTTTCGGTCCGTATACACAGAATCTCTACACTGTGCGTATACATGCTGTGTATAGATGGGTGGAAACCGGCCCCGGCCACAAGGGCCAGGGCCTCACCTGTTGCCGATCAAGACGCCGGCGGGACGGACCGGGTTGCCTGTGAGGCGCAGATCACCTGACAGGCACTCAGCGGTGGCTCGGGGGGGGGCTCAGTGCTGGCCGGGTTTCTGCGGGGTCGCCTCGCTCGGCCGCACGACGACGTACCCCTGGCCCTGGAGCATCAGCTGCACGGCCTCGCCGGAGCCGCCGCGCAGCATCGAGCCGAGGGACTGGGAGCGGTGCAGGGAGGTCTGCAGGCCCGCGGTCCAGCCGACGATCGCGTCGGTGTCGACGTACACCGGGTACTGCGGGGAGACCGGGATGACCAGCGGATTGCCCTCGCACACCAAGCCCAGCCTGCCGTGTCCGGTGAAGACGCTGTTGAACAGACCGCCGCCGGTGATGCCGGCGCCCTTCACGGTCGCGATGCGGTACGCCAGCGTGGCGTCGAAGCACAGGACGTTGCGGCCGTTGACGGTGAACTCGTCACCCGGTTCGACATCGACGATGAAGCAGTTCTGCGCCTCGTGGGCGAACCAGGCCTCGCCCTGTCCGCGCACCGCCATCAACGGGAGCCCCTCCCCGGTGACCGCGCGCTTGAGCATGCCCCCCACGCCCTGGCCCTTGCGTTCGAACTGGAGGTTGCCGCGGTAGGCGATCATCGCGCCCTGGCGCGCGAGCATCTCCCCGTTCACCGTGTACCGGATGCACTTGGCGTTCTCGACCGCCATGCCCGGCGCGGCGGCGGGCTGGACCATGTGCTCGCTGGAAAAGAGGTCACCCTTCATACCGGCATCCTCGCCCGGAGCCTCTCCCTCCGCCAAGATCCGGGTGATCGCCCGGGAGGTGCACGGAAGGTACGGCCGGGCGGTGCGGTCTCACCCGCCGAACAGCTGCGTCCAGTAGGTGCCCGCCCGGCCGCCGCCGGCGAAGCCGATCCCGATGTGGGTGAAGCCGGGCTTGAGGATGTTGGCCCGGTGGCCGGGGCTGTTCATCCAGCCCTCCACCACCTCGGCGGGGGAGCGCTGGCCGCAGGCTATGTTCTCGCCGATCGAACGCCGGGTGGACCCCGCGGCGGCGGCCCGGTCCCAGGGCCGGCTGCCGTCGGGCGCGGTGTGCGCGTAGAAGGCGCGGGCCACCATGTCCGCGCTGTGCGCCTGCGCCGCCGCGGTGAGCAGCGGGTCGACGGCCAGGGGAGGCAGTCCGGCCCGGGCGCGCTCGCGGTTGGTGAGGTCGGTGACGGCGGCTGCCGTGTCGGTGAGTCCCCCGGGTGTGAAGGGCCGGGCCCACACGGCGGTCCAGTAGGTCTCGCCGGAGGGGGCGTCGTGGACCCGGGCCAGTCCCGCGTGCGTGAACGCCGGGTCGCCCAGGGTGCGGCGGGGTGAGTCCGCGCGCACGCAGTAGGCGACGAACTCGGCGGTGGTGCGCGGTCCGGACACCAGATGCTCGCCGATGGTGAGGTACGCGTACCCGGCGCCGGTGACGCGCTGGTAGACGGAGACGCCGTCGCGGCTCTCGACGCCGAGCCGTCCGTGGGCGGCCATGGCCGCGGCGTGCTCCCGGGCCGCGGACACCAGTCGGGCGTCGAGGGAGACCGGGGGTGAACCGGCCGCCGCCCGCGCGGAATTGACCAGGCCGAGGAAGCCGTCGTCCGGGGGCGTGCCACCGGGCGAGACGGGGGAGGGGGCGGCGGTGACGGTCGGCGGACCGGCCCGGTGCGGGCCCGCCGGGACGGCGGCCGGTCCGGTCACGAGACCCGCGCGCCGCGCCCCGCCGCCGGACGGATCAGGCCGGGCGCCCGGCACACCGGCCGCTGCCGCTCCCGGCGTACCGGCCGCTGCCGTGCCAGGCACACCGGCCGCTGCCGCCCCCGGCCCGGACGCCGGTGGGTCGTCCACGACGTCGACGCCGAAATCCCGTGCCAGTCCGGCCAGTCCGTCGGCGTACCCCTGGCCCAGGGCCCGCAGCTTCCAGCGGTCGCCGCGCCGGTAGATCTCGGCGAGCAGCAGCACCGTCTCGCGCTGGGAGCGGGGCGGGGTGAACCGGGCGAGCGGGCGGCCGCTCGCGTCCGTGACGTGGAGCGTGGGGGAGGGCAGGCGGCCGAGGGCGGTCCCGGGGTCGGCGGGGCTGACGGCGACGGTGACCCGGGTGGCGCCCGGGCGCAGCCCGGCCGGGTCCACGGTGAGCGTGTCGCCCCGCAGCCGGGCGCCCGGCGCGGCGGGCTGGTTGTAGAAGACGAAGTCCTCGTCGCCCCGGACCTTTCCGCCGTCGTCCGTGACGAGCGCCGACACGTCGAACGGCCCGGGCACACGGACGCTCACCGCACCGCCCGGCAACGGCAGATTGCCCCCGGGAACCAACTCGCTCATCGCGCCGCCCTGTCGTTCCGCCCAGTCCGCGCCGGTTCGGCGCCGGATGCCCGGACAACGGCCGGGGGGTGTACGGGGGTTCCCGTACGAACCAGGGCAAGGTGACTGCCGCCGGGTGCGATTCCCGCTGCCACGACGTGCGCCGACGGCCACAACGACCCCGCGATCCCGTCGCCCCGGCCTGGGTACTCCGTCCACCATGATCGACATGCTCGTACCGTCGCACGGCAGGCCCACCGAGGCCGCCCCGCGCGGCGCCGGAGGCCGCACCACTACCGTGTCGTACGCCGGTGCGACCCGCAGGATCCGTCTCGCGTCCGGCGGCTCCGCGACCCCGCGGAACCTCGCGCCATGACACCGCCCGTACGCGACCGACCGGCCGAAGGAGCGCCGACGATGCCCCGCACCGCACGCCCCCGCCTCCGCGCCGCCCTGGCCGCCCTCTCCTCATGTGTCGCACTGGGCTGCGGGACCGGCGCGACACCCCAAGGGGACGGGCCGTCCCCGCCGTCCAGCGCCCCGGCGGGAGCGGAGTACGGCGTGGTCACCTGGGCCGCGTCCGCCGACCTCGCGGAAGTTCGCCGGGGTGATGTCCTGCACCTGCGAGGCGTCGTACGACACCATGTCGTCGTT